>JAIXZB010000189.1 GCA_027489915.1 Rickettsiales bacterium
AGGCCTGCTGCGATTTGGCTGAAGCTGAATGCGCTGATTGACCCTGATACGATTGATGCGCTCTATGCAGCATCACAAGCAGGTGTGCAGGTGGAGCTGGTGGTGCGCGGTATTTGCGGCTTGCGGCCTGGCATTAAGGGCTTCTCAGACAATATCAATGTGAAGAGTATTGTGGGCAGATTCCTTGAGCATTCGCGCATTTATTGTTTTGGTGCAGGGCATGGGCTACCGCACCCCAAGGCAAAAGTATTTTTGGGCAGTGCGGATTGGATGACGCGCAATTTTGATTACCGTGTGGAGATTGGGATTCCAATTGAAAACGCGACGGTGCATGCGCAGATTCTAGACCAGATTATGGTGGCGAATTTGAACGATGAACGCCAGAGCTGGACGCTTGGGCCAGATGGACATTATGCGCGCATTACACCACGTGCAGAGAATTATGGTGTGGCGTTTGCAGCGCATGATTATTTTATGCATAACCCATCGCTTTCAGGCAGAGGCAAGGCACTGCATATGGATGGTATTGCAACGGCTGAAAAAGTGGTGCCTAAAAAACATAAGCGGCTGGTGAGGAAGAAGTGAAGAAACGCATAGCAGCAATGTGCGTAAGCATTATGGCATTCATGCCTGGAGGAGCTTTTGCGATGAAAGATAATGCAATAATAGAAGCGCGTCCGTTATTTGAACTTGTAGATGCGCTTATTGCCTCGCTACCTTTTACCCGTGAGACGGTAGAGGAGATTTTGCATGTGTCGGTTGTGCCGTTAGATCGCAATGATGCGTTTGTATTTTATGATGGTGTATCGACATGGAAATCAAATGACGTGGCGGTGGGTAGGGTAGATTTACGTTTGCCATTGGTAGAGGGCACGGGGGAGCCAAAAGGGTTTTTGGTATTTGATGTGAAAGGTACGTGTATTCTGGAAGATGTTGTCCGTGCGCGTTATCCTGAGCATACAGAGGAATTTGAGCCGCATCTTAAACGCACGCAGTATATTGTTACGCAGCATAACGGTGTGCAGCTTTCTTTTGGTATTGCTAAGGTAAGTGGTTGTTTAGCGAGTATTGTGATTTCGCCTGGTCGAGCACAGAATGAGGCGGGAAAAAAATAATGCCAATTAGTTATAATGCAGGCCTTGCCCTTGAGGGTGCCTCGAAGCGGGTGGGGATTATTGATATCGGGTCGAACTCGGTGCGGATGGTGGTGTATCATGGCACGAAGCGGATTCCGCTGCCGCTGTTCAATGAAAAATATATGTGCGCGTTGGGCAAAGGCATTGTGAAAACCGGCAAACTCAACCCTAAAGGGGTTGTTGAAGCGCACGCCGCGATGGCGCGGTTTATTTTGATGGCGCGTAGGATGGAAGTGGAATCGCTCGATATATTGGCAACCGCAGCGGTGCGGGATGCGAGCGATGGGGCTGAGTTCGTGCAGCATATTGAGCGCACGCATGGTGTGCATGTGCAGGTGCTCACTGGTGAACGCGAATCGCAGCTCGGGGCGAAGGGGATTTTGACTTCGATTCATGAACCGCTCGGGTTTTCGGCTGACCTTGGCGGGGGCAGTATGGAAGTGGCGCAGATTGAGCGCACGCGCGTGGGCAAGGCGGTGTCGTTGCATTTAGGGTCACTGCGTTTGATTGAAGAGGGGGATGGAAAAACAGGGGCGATTGAAAAGATTATTGAGAAGCAACTGCACGAGGTGCCGTGGCTGAAAGATGCGCACCCGCACATGATTTATGCGATTGGCGGTGGGTTTAGAACGCTTGCGAAATTGCACATGAAAAAGACGCATTACCCGCTTCCGATTGTGCATGAATATCAGCTTTCGCGCCGCAGCATTATGCAGCTCTCAGAAAAGCTGTGCAGTATGAAAACGGAAGAGATTGCAAGCCTGCCTGGCATTTCGCAAAAGCGCGCGCCGCTTATGATTCCGACCGCACTTGCGCTTTCGCATTTGATGCAGCACACGGCGGCACCCACGGTGATGTTTTCGGTTTCTGGTGTGCGTGAGGGATTCTTTTTTGACATGCTTGCTGATGATGTGCAGGAAGAAGATGGTCTGATTGCGAGTGCCAAAGATTTGGCGCTGCTGGTGGGGTTAACGGGTGCCTATGCACGCGTGTTGTTTGATTGGATGCAGCCGTTATTTATGACCGAGCCGGTGCCGTGGACGCGATTGCGCCGTGCGTTGTGCATTTTGTCGGAGTTGGCATGGAGTATTGATCCGAACTTTAGAAGCACTTGGGCGTATCACCGTGTGATTCAATCGTCGCTCAAGGGCATGGATCATAAGGAGCGTATCATGCTCGCGCTTGCGCTTTACCATCGCTATCAATTTAAGTGGAAAAAAACGCGGCCTGAGCACGCGCTGGTGGATGAGCGTGAGAGGTTGTGGGCGAAGGTGGTGGGAAGTGCCGCAAGCCTCGCGTTTGATTTATCGGGCGGGAAAGCGGCAGCGCTGCATCATGCGAAATTATCGGTGGTGGAGGGCAAGGTGCTATTGACACTTGATGCGGAGGCGAGTCCTCTGCGCACGGAAATTGTGGAGAAAAGGCTTGAGGGGTTGGGTGAGGCATTCAAGGCTTTTTCCAATTTTCTTTTATAGGTGCGTTTGGGCATAGCGATGCAGCCGAACTGCGTAAGATGGGGATTCACGTATTGGGTATCGAGCAGCTGATATTCTGCTTCCCGGAGGATTTCGACTAGTGTGACGAGTGCTACTTTGCTTGCTTCGGCCTCACGCGCAAACATGGATTCGCCGAAGAATATGCCACCGAGAGAGATGCCGTAGAGGCCGCCTACCAGAGTGTCACCCCGCCATGTTTCGACGGAGTGGGCGTGGCCTTGTGTGTGAACTTCGCAATAGAGGTCGATGATGCGCTGGTTTATCCATGTTTCGGTGCGCTTGGCGTTTATTTCGGCGCAGGCGGAGATAGTGGCGCGAAAATCGCTGTTCACTTTGAGTGTGAAAGGGTGCGTGGGAAGGAAGCGTGCGAGGCCGCGCGGTATGTTGAAGGATTCTAGCGGGATGACGCCGCGTGGATCGGGGGAAAACCAGTAGAGTTCGTCATCGGTCCCAGTTTCTGCCATGGGGAAATAGGCGTTGGCATAGGCGAGGAGAAGGGTTTCGGGGGTGAGGTGGAAAGGTTCGGTCATGTGTGCGAATTAGGGGAGTAACTCTGCCAGCGCATCGATGGCGAGTGTGTAGCCTTTGGCACCTAAGCCGCAGATAATACCTTTGGCGAGTGGCGACACATACGAATGGTGGCGGAACGGTTCGCGCGCGAAGATGTTAGACAAATGCACTTCGATGATGGGACAGCGCACGGATTTGAGGGCATCGTGCATGGCGACGGAGGTGTGGGTGTAGGCGCCCGCATTAAGGATAAGACCGTGGCTTTGCCCTGCGGCTTGAATCCACTCTACTAATTCGCCTTCGTGGTTGGTTTGTTTGAAGGTGATGGTGAGGCCGTGGGATTTTGCGGTGGCGGCGCAGAGTGCCTCTATATCGGCAAGGGTGGTGGTGCCGTAGATTTCGGGCTCGCGCTGGCCTAGCAAATTAAGATTGGGGCCGTTTAGGATGGTGATCATAGACTTTCTCGTGGCAATCTGCGTTGTCGCATCCCTTTTTGAAAATCCTCACGTAGCGCTGCTACGCTGCGGTTTGCAAAAAAGGCACGTGCTCCTAGCAGCTTATCCACGATAAAGCCTATTTGGCCAGTGAATGCTGCAGGAAGTATTATAGTCGAATGTTGCGA
>JAIXZB010000137.1 GCA_027489915.1 Rickettsiales bacterium
AAAATTGCGCGCATGCTTAAAGTGGAAAGTGCTGTCGGGGCACAACTTGATTCGCTTGCAGATTTCCTGAATTTCTGCGTCACCCCTGCCCTGATTATTTTCGAATGGCACTTGAAAGATTTGTATTTCTTTGGTTGGGCAGCCACTTTGATTTTTCTGGTTGGTGGCGCGTATCGCTTGGCGCGCTTCAACGTCATGTATTCCAAGGGTATCGAAAATATCTCCTCGAATTTCTTTATTGGCGTTCCCACACCTGCGGGGGCTATTTTATTATTCCTACCCATGGTGTTGGAACTCAAAGGCTATATGCCTGCATCTTCCGTATTCACGGCTCTCTACATGACCTTCATCGCATTTCTAATGATTAGCCGCATCAAAACCCCTTCTAACCGCTTACTGTCTGCTAAGAAGAAATGGCCGTTGGTTATCTCAGTTTTAGTTGGAATCTTAATTGCGGGATTCATATATGAACCACTCAATACCTATCTGGTGCTCATTGCTGCATATTTCCTTGTCACATCATTTCTTTTCTTCAACGATGCGGCTTACAAACGCGCGAAGCACTAGAAGAAGAACAAGGCTATCCACACTATACCGCAATAGATAAGCGCCATAAGCACTGCTGCGCTTGCAATGTCTTTACTTGCTTTAGATAAGGCGTGGTGTTCCGTTGAAATACGGTTAACTGCTGCCTCTATGGCTGTGTTGAGAAGCTCCGTAATCATTACCACAAATACACCCGATAATAATAATATAATCTCAACCGTGGGTTTGCCGCTGAACACAGCAACCGGAATCATCACCAGCGCTGCAGCACATTCCTGACGCACGGCGGCTTCACTTGCAAACGCACTGCGCAATCCCGCAAGCGAATAGCCGAATGCTGCTATCAATCTCCTGATTCCAGTTTTCTTCTCATGCATCGTTATTTCTCAAGGCGCGTGGTGGGGAGCATCTGATAATCACGTTTCCACTGCGCTGCAGCTTCAAACTGTTTTACCACATTCTGAATCTGGGGTGCGGTCACTGGCAGATCTTTCTTATCAATGACCACGCCTTTATCGGTTTCTGCTCCGTAGAGTTTTACTGGCTCGACAAACGATACCACCCCATCTTTATACACCCCTAACTGCTGATGCGTGGCAATAAATGCACGTTCTTCAAACGCGTCGCTTGTGATGTCTTGGCCAAAAAATTTACTTCGGTAGCTTATGCCAAGCTGGGCAAGCAGTGTTACAGGTACATCTATCTGACTTGCCACTTTATCTATTTGCTGGGGCTTAATATGCGCAGGGCTATATAGCATTGCAGGAATATGATAGCGCGCAGGTGGAAGTGACGTTTTGCCAGATGCACCCGCCGTGTGGTCGGCCACAAACACAAATACCGTGTTATCAAACCACGGCTCTTTCTTCGCGGCCGCTATGAGTTTTCCAACCGCATAATCCGCATAGCGAACGCCCGCTTCTCTCCCACCGCCTTCTCTGGGAATCCCCACATTATTTGGCGCAAATGTGTAGGGACGATGGTTCGATGTTGTCATCATCATGTACATAAACGGCGTATTGTTTTTATAATCCTTATTCGCTTCTTTTATGGCTCTGGCATACAAATCATCATCTGCCACACCCCAGATATTAGCGAAGCTAATCTCATCATCCGAAAAATTAGCCTCATCAATGGTCTCAAAGCCATTATTGGCATAAAAATAATCCATATTATCGAAATAGCCGTAGCCACCATAAATGAACTTTGTCGCATATCCCTGATCTTTGAATACAAATCCAAGCGAGAATAGTTTTTCGTTTTGCGGGCGCTTCACTATTGAATCACCAGGCGCTGGAGGAATCGAAAGTGTCAGCGCTTCAAGCCCACGCACCGTGCGGGTTCCCGTTGCATATAGACGTGTGAAGTTGAGTGAATCCTTGGATAACGCATCAAGGTTTGGCGTCAAATTCTGCGTATTGCCATAGCGGGCCATGTACTCCGCCCCCATAGATTCCATCATCACTATGATAACATTGAGGCGTGCTTCAGGTTTTGTTGCAACCACATTTTTCACTTCGCGCGGTGCAGGCGGCTCTAGCCCCACATCTTTACTGGTAAGATAGAAATGTTTGTAATCAAGCTCGTTATTATTAAATGCGGCAAACAGGCTATATATGCCATTTGCAGCAATTTCATTGGCAAATGTATTATCCGATATGCGCGCTAATTGGAGATTAATTCCCATATGCGCCGCAATGGTCAACGCCACAAATGCACCAATGGTCGTGATTTTCATACGATAGCATTGTGGTGGGGCAAGCGCAGGAATCAGTTGTTTACGGAAAATATAATAGGCAAGCGCTACCCCAATACACACACCCAACATAATAGGTGGCAGTGGGTAAGATTCCTGAATATTACCCAGCACCTCATCCATATACACAAGATAATCTACCGCAATGAAGTTAAAGCGTACCGCAAACTCTTCCCAGAATGCCCATTCAGCCGCAATATCGAAAATCAGCCCGAACGATAGGAGCACAAACAGTATGGATGTAACGATTCTATCTAGGCGCGTGTGGTATTTCCTAAGGGGCAGGAAAAATAAATACACTACATACGGCATAACCAGAAAAGCGTAAGTGATGAGATCAAATATCGCCCCAACGCAGAATGCTTTGATGATGTGTATTAGCTCTAAATTATCGCGCTCCCACACCACGAACATAAGGCGTATTGCCATCTGCACCATAATGAACAGAATAAAGCTGGGCTTCAGTCGGGCTAGATAATAGCGGGTATTCATAGAAAGCTTTCAAAGTGATATAAATTATACGTCTTTTATAAGAGTTCATTAAATTACACTATGGAAAAACCCTTTCACGCGCCGGAAGGCACGCAGCGTAAATCCGCCAATGATAATGATAAGCACCCATACGTACAACAATCCCTGTATAGGTGGAAACTTGTGATTCACAAGCGGATCACGTATCCATTCGGCAATAATAAAAAAAGGATTCCACACTGATATTGCCTGCAATGTTTCTGGTGTTGCACTGGCGGGGTATAAAATCGGCGTAGTAAATAAAATCACCATCAGAATGTTAGGTAATGCAACGCCGATATCGCGGTAAAATGTGACCAAAGCGGCAAGCCCAAGCCCAATTGCTGCAACAAAGCAGAACAGCGTGAATATTGCAGGAATCACCATAATTGCATGCCAGCTTAGTGTATGCCCCTCATAGGCCATAAGAATGGTAAGAAATACAATGCTGACCATCAACGGCACCAGCCCCACCAATACCGATGCAATAGGCAAGCATTCGGTTTTGAATACCATATTTTTTACAATCCCTGCATTTGCAAAAATAGAACTTGAGGCACTGCTAATCCCCTCACTCATGGCCAGCCATGGTCCAAAACCTGCAATCAACCAAATCGAATAGGCAAGCGTTCCCTCAGCACCTGGAAGTTTTGATTTCAGCACAAACGCAAACATGAAGGTGTAAATAGAAAGCATCATCAACGGGTTGGCTACCGCCCATATAAGGCCAAGGCGCGAACCTAAGAACCTATCGCGCAAAAACATGCGGAAGAAATTCCATATCGTGCGCACATCGTGCGCGTTGAAGCCTGCAATGCTCATGATGTAATCCGTTGTGAGTGAATGTGAATAGGGCTTACCAGCACAGGGCGTCCACCCTTAGGTGGTGCTGGATTTACTACTTCGATACAATGGGTATTACGCGCCATAACAGCACCTGCGTTATCACACACAATGACGCGCACCGCGTACAATCCATGATTAAGTGGCAGCGCCCCAAGCGATAAGTCAAGCGCAAGTACGCCTTTAGCATCTGCCATAAAAAACTGCGGCGCGTGATTGATACATACATGCACAGCGTCAAGACGAAAAAACTCGACACTAACACGACATTCTGCACCTGCAGGCGCTTGCATGCGAAGCGCGAGAAGCGTGGGTTCCCCTGTCTGCAAAGCGGTACATTCTTTATGGCTCACTGCGTGCTTGAATTGCATGGGCGCAATGCCCCAGCCTTCGCAGATCGATTCATTGACCAGATGATGGCGAAACCTTTCCAGCAATATATGCTCATCTGCTTCGCGCACTTCTTCAATATAGGCCGCAGTTACACGCTCGGGCGTATCATCCATACGTATTTTGCCATCATCAATCCAAATACAACGCGTGCACATATCGTTAATCGCACCCATCGAATGCGATACCACAATCAGAATGCGTCCGCTTGCTGTAAGCTCACGCATTTTTGCTGTGGCTTTTGCAGAGAAACTCGCATCACCAACCGATAGCGCTTCGTCGATAATCAGAATTTCTGGGTTTACGTATGCAAGCATCGAAAATGCAAGACGCGCTTTCATACCTGTAGAATAGGTGCGTACAGGGCGTTCGATGAAATCTCCAAGCTCCGAAAAATCTATGATGCTTTGCATGATTGCGTTGGTCTGTGCACGGGTGCGCCCATGTAATTCACCATCAATCACAATGTTTTCGCGCCCTGTTAAATCTTCCCTTAATCCAAGACCAAGGGTAAAAATGGCAGTCACTTTCCCTGCAACATCAAGCGTGCCAGAAGTGGGGCTTGCTATGCCAGAGAGCATTTGCAGCAAGGTGCTTTTACCTGCTCCATTGCGGCCAATAATGCCCACACGTTCGCCCTCTTTAATACGAATATCAATGCTATCTACCGCCCTCTTCTCGCCCTGATTATCTGCGAGTATGTAGGTTTTAGATAGTGCATCTGCGTGAATATAAAACGCACTCATGCCGTTACCTGCTGCCACGCAATAGGAAATGGGGCAATATCAGATCCAGCTTCGCCACCCACATGCAGCGTAAGTCCATTGCCATACGTCCAGCTGAACCCATG
>JAIXZB010000089.1 GCA_027489915.1 Rickettsiales bacterium
ATGGGTGAACCCAAATGGGATTGGACAGATATTCCTCTGTCAGAGTCGCGCAATACGCTGCATCTGGGATTGCAAGAAGGTGTGCTGATGGACCCAGTAACGGTGAGCATTGGCAACCCGCACATGATATTTTTCGTGCGCGATATTGACATGGTGGATTTAGCTAAAGTAGGGCCAAAACTAGAGTATAATCCTCTTTTCCCAAAACGCGTAAATGTCAGTGTAGTGAGAGTGCTTGCTGAAGATCATTTGGTGATGAAAACATGGGAACGTGGCGCTGGCCAAACTCTTGCTTGCGGTTCGGCTGCCTGCGCTGCAGTGGTGTCAGCCGTGCGCCGTGAAATTGGTGTGCGCAAAGCTACGGTAGATGTGCCAGGCGGCAGGCTTTTCATTGAATGGAAAGCAGGTGCGGGCAACGGTACCGTGCTAATGACAGGCCCTGCCCAGCGCGTGTTTGAGGGTGTAATCGATGTAAATTAAATGCTGCGCAACCTGTTAATGCGTTCATTGATATCGGGGTGCATAATCCATTTTAGGTAAGTCCCTATAAGACCAGGTTTTCCCATTGATTCTTGCATTTTATCAGCATACTTGGAAAATGCTTCGAGTGCATCTGAAAGTGGTTTTCCGGTGCCCATTAATGATGCTGAAAATTTATCTGCACGAAATTCAATGTGATTATGCATCATTTTGCAAGCAACGCTTCCTGCTAGTAATCCTAATGCAGCCGCAGCAGTATATTTTATTATAGACGTGGCAGCATCTCCAATTCCATCTTTCTTAACGGCTTCAATTTCATTGTTTAAGCTGGTTTTTCTATCACTGGGTAGTTGTATGTTTTGTACAGCCTCTTTTTTATGAAGGTGTTCATATAATGCTAGACCACCTACTGCCGCTGCTAATCCTATAAGTGGTGTCAATCTCGTGGGAATAACTTTATTCAACTTTATATCGTTATGTTTCAAGTGTCCAATTTCATGGGCAATAACAGCCTTGAACATTTCTTCAACTGGCGCATTCAAATCTTTCTGACCAAAAATTTTCATTGCTTTTTCGCCGATAATCAAGCGAGGCTTATCAATGTTCATAACACCTACAAGGTGATCTAACATAACGCCTGAAGAGGGGTGCAAAAGAGCCCCTATTGATGGTTTGCAAATGACGGGTTTTTCAACGCCTGCCTTCTTGCACAATTCATTAAGAGCATCGTGCAGATGCGGCGCATCCAAATTAGTTATTGTTTCAAATATTTTTTCTATACTCATTCAAATAAAATAGCATTTATCTGTCATTGAAGTATTAAGGTTTGGTGAAACTACTTGATGTTTTACATATAACTTTAATATCCGTGTGTGAAATTATGAACGAGCAGAGCTGGTTATCGCGCTTATCTTCGGGGTTGCGTAAAACATCGCAGTCATTGAGTGCGGGCATCGGCGATGTATTTACCAAGCGTAAGCTGGATGAGGCGATGCTGGAATCGCTTGAAGAGCTGCTGATTGCCACCGATGTAGGGGTTGTAACTGCTACCCGCGTGGTCGATGCATTACGTACTGCAAAGTTCGATAAAGATGTGGATGATTACGAAGTACGGGGATTTTTAGCTTCAGAAATCGCCAAAGAACTTGCCCCCATAGCCATTCCCTTTGCTATTGATGAATCTATTAAACCTTATGTGGTGC
Source organism: Rickettsiales bacterium (assembly GCA_027489915.1). GTDB lineage: Bacteria > Pseudomonadota > Alphaproteobacteria > Rickettsiales > UBA3002 > JAIXZB01. Next base: position 1,683 of record JAIXZB010000089.1, read on the forward strand.
TGGTGGTGGGGGTGAATGGGAACGGCAAAACGACCACCATTGGCAAGCTCGCACAGAAATTGTCGCTTGAAGGCAAAAAAGTGATGCTGGGCGCTGCTGATACCTTCCGTGCGGCGGCAATAGAGCAGCTTGCTGTATGGGCCACGCGCGCAAATGTGCCGCTTGTGCGAGGGCCTGAGAATGGTGATCCCGCAAGCGTAGCCTATCAGGCGCTGGAGGCGGCAAAAGCCCAGCAGATGGATGTGGTGATGATTGACACAGCAGGACGCCTGCACACCAAAGATACGCTCATGGCTGAGCTGCAAAAAATTATCAAAGTGCTGCGCAAAATTGACCCAACCGCGCCTCATGCCGTGCTGCAGGTGATTGATGGCACTACAGGGCAAAACGCGCTTAAGCAGATTGAGGTATTTCATGAGGTTGCTGGTGTCACGGGGGTGGTTGTAACCAAGCTTGATGGGTCAACCAAAGCAGGGATTATTGTAGCTATTGCCGAACAGTTTGGGCTTCCTATCCACGCGATTGGGGTAGGCGAGTCGATTGAGGATTTACAGCCATTTACCCCAGAAACCTATGCAAATGCATTGGTTGGACTAGCCTGAGTGCCAACGTGCGAGGGATTTAAGCAACAGTTCGGTTAAGATATTCCCTAAAAATTAACGAAAAATTAAGTGGAATTGTGCTACCTTCACAAAACTGTCATACTTCTCGTATAAAATTGAAAAATAATAATAAAAAATCATTTATGGCGAAGGGGTTAGGGAGCGTTCATGAGCGTTGATTCTCGCGTTGCCACCGGAACGGGGCGCCTGCGTACAGACCCATTATTCTTGGGGCTTGCCCGCCCGCCTATGATTTTGGGCGTAAGTTACATGTATTTCGTGTTGAACGCCATTATTACCATCGTAATCTTTATCAACAGCCGTGATTTTCTGGCGCTGTTTTTGTATGGCCCGATTATTCATGCCTTTGGCTATGTGCTGTGTATGCGTGAACCTCGCGCGGTTGAGCTATGGATACTCAAGTGTAAATTCGGATTTCGCTCGCTGAACCGCATTTATCATCACAATACTAATTCTTACGATGTGTTTTAATTATGCTGTTTTCGCCATTAAAACCCAGGGCAACATCGAAAAGTGGAATCATCAAGCG
>JAIXZB010000028.1 GCA_027489915.1 Rickettsiales bacterium
GCATGACGAAGAAATAGGCAAGCGATGCGCCCATGAAGAATAATACGGGGCCACCAATGAGATAGGGCAGCAAAACCTTCTTCTCGCGCTTATACATTCCTGGGGCGAGGAAGAGGTAGAGCTGGGTGGCGATGTAGGGGAACGTGACCATGAGACCGATGAAACAGGCAAGCTTTACATAAGTGACAAAGGTTTCAGTGAGGCTGGTATATATCAGACGGCGCGATTCGTTATCGGGGAAGGCCTCAGCCAGTGGGGCGACGAGAAATTGATATACAGGCTCAACCACCAGATAGCCAAGAAGGCTAAAGACAAGCCAGACCAGCACCACGCGCGTGAGGCGTGTTTTGAGTTCCAGCAGGTGCGAAAGAAGCGGTGCACGGCTTGCTTCTATGTGCGGCTCAGGATTCATCTGCTGCCTTCAATGGATTCGGGCGTGGTATCTGTAATGCCCGGTGCGTCAGCTTCGCGTTCGGCTATGATATCGGAAATATCGTAGGTTTCACGCCACTGACCCGATTCATCTTTGATGTAGGTTTTGGCATTTTTGATGCCTGATTCTTCGGCCAAACCATCGAGTTGGGCTTTGCATTCATCTATCACTTCGCGGCATTGGCGCATAAAGCGCGAAATGGCGCGGATGACGGTGGGGAGTTCTTTGGGGCCAAGAATGAGGAATGCAACCACCACAACGAGCGATAATTCGCCGAAGGATACATCGAGCATAAGTGCTATTCTTCGGTTTTATCGCGGGGGAGTTTTTTATCGTCCTCGCCTTTGAGTCCATCTTTGAAATTGCGCAGACCTTTGCCCAAATCGCCCATGACGCCTGGTAATTTACCTGCGCCGAAAATGACGAATACGACGATTAGGATTAGTAATATCTGCCAGATTCCTACACTCATATGAGCCTCCGTTATGTGGGTTACGCCGCGTAAATGCCCGGCATCACACGATCCATTTCAGCAATTAAGGTTTCGGTGGTTTCGGGTTTTATCGAAAGATGCGTGAAAGCACGCTGGCAGCGCTCTAGCGCCTTGTCAGCGAGTATGGGCGTTACATTTGCGATTGCAATCATTTCATCCATCTTGCCGTTACAATGCAGCACGATATCGCAACCAGCGTTTAGAATCTGTGTGCTGAGTGTGGCCATATTACCTGATAGCGCTTTCATCGACACATCGTCGCTCATCAGCACCCCATCGAAGCCTATTACGCTGCGAATCAGGTGTATGGCTTTGGGCGATAAGGTTGCGACATTATCCGCATCGATTGCGGTGAATAACACGTGGGCGGTCATCCCCATCGGCAAATCGGCGAGTGCTTTGAAGGGGGCGAAATCTGTCGCCTCAAGTTCAGCGAGTGGGGTATCAACTACTGGCAGCGCTTCGTGGCTATCGGCCATTGCGCGGCCATGGCCGGGGATGTGTTTGAGCACGGTCATTACACCGCCATCGTGCAATCCTTGGGCTTGGGCGCGGGCAAGTGTTACCACACGCGAAACATCGGTTCCGAAGGCGCGATCGCCTATTATGTTGTGGCTGCCTGCTACTGGCAAATCGGCAAGCGGGGCACAGTTGACATTGATGCCGAGCGCGCGCAAATCATCGGCAATCAGGCGGGCATTTACGTAAGTTGCGCGTTTGGCGATTTCGATATCGCTTCCTGCCAAATCGGCAAAACGTGCAGCAGGTGGATAGGCGCGCCAATGCGGTGGCTTTAGGCGGGCAACACGGCCACCTTCTTGATCTATTAATATTGTGGCTAGCGGGTGATTTAAACAAGCACGAATATCAGCAACGAGTTGCTTTACCTGCGTGGGATTATCGCAATTTCGGGCAAAAAGAATGACACCGAATGGGCGATGGTTGGTTAAAAACGCGTGCTCTTCCTCAGACAGGCTTGTGCCAGCGACACCGCAGATGAATGCTTTTATGCCTTCGCTCATGCTATTTCCCTGCAAAGAAGCAGCCTTGCCCTCGGCCAGTGAGGGTTGCGCATGCTGATTTTGCGGCTTCAGGCGTTGCAAATCCACCAAATCTCAGACGATAAAATGTGCCATTCGGCAAATCGGCTTTTACGATGAACTGCGATTTTCCAGCCAGCACATCGCCGTTTTTGCCCAGAATGCGCTTGGCGGTTTGGTTGGCTTCGCTTTCCGATTTATACGCACCAAGCTGCACTTTGAAAGGACCATTGCCAGATGTTTGAGGAGCTGGCGCTGCTACAGGGGTCGGTTTTGCAGCAACCTCAGGCGCTTTTGGTTGCGCCGTTACTTCTGGTGCAGGGGGTGTTGAGGCTGATTTTGCCTCTGTTGCTTTTGCTATTTCAGCTGGGGCCGGGTTCTCGATGGGTTTATCGCTTACTTTCGCAATCGTTGCTTCTACTTCTTTAGCTAATTGCTTGGACTTTTCAGCAGTGGATTCGGTGGTGGACGCAACGGCAGAAGCCAGTGCTGCGGTTTGGGCGGAATCGGATGCTTTTTCTTTAGCAGCCACTTCGCTGTCTTTGACAAAGGTGTCGGCACTAGCCGTAGCTTCGGGCTTTACAGGCTGCTCTGGTTCGGGCAGCAGTTTTTCTACTTTTGGCGCATCATCGGCTGCATAGGGCGAAATCGCATCGTAAATGGTTTTATCTTTGTGCGGGAATTCTTCGCCGCCTACTTCGGCTGGGCGCTCTTTGTAATCTGTGGTTTCGGCTTCAACGAACGCGATATCGTCTGTGCGCATCGAGTCGCTACCAGATTGATAAGCATACCACGCGAGGCCAATGAAACCTGCGATTGCAACGGCAACCACCACACGCGGTAGGACACGTGAACGAGGTTCATCATCGCGCTGCGCGCTTGGTACATCATCAAAATCATCGAAATCAGGGTTCATCCGCGCAGCTCCTTCGCTGGTGTTACGCCACAAATGGCGAGGCCTGAAGCTATAACAAGCGCTAGCGCTCGTGCAAGCGCCAAACGCGCCGTTGTGAGTTGTGGGTTATCTTTTACGATGAAACGCATCTGCGCATCGCCCTGCCCCAAGTTCCAGAAACCATGGAATTCTGCGGCTAATTCATGCAGGTAAAAAGGAATGCGGTGCGGTTCGCGCGCCAATGCTGCCTGTTCGACAATGCGCGGCCATTGAGCGAGCTTGCGCAGCAACGCAAGTTCAGCTGGGTGCGTGAGGCAAGCAACCTGATTTGCATCCACTGCATTAAACGCTGTCAAGGCCGCTGGCGCTTCAGTTTCAGCCAAACGCATGAGCGAGTGGGTGCGTGCGTGGGCGTATTGGACATAAAATACAGGGTTTTCTTTGGATTGCTCTTTGACCTTATCCAAATCAAATTCCATGACCATATCACTTTTGCGGGTGAGCATAATGAAGCGCAGAATATCTTTGCCTACGGCCTCCAACACATCGTGCACGGTGATAAAATTCCCTGCACGTTTGCTCATTTTGAAGGGTTCGCCGTTTTGGAATAAATGCACGAGTTGGCACAAGAGTACATCGCAGCGGGATTTGCCGCCAGAAAGTGCCGAAACGGCTGCCTGCAGGCGCTTCACATAACCACCATGATCGGCACCTAGCACTAGAATCTGATTAGTGAAACCGCGCGAGTGTTTATCGGCGGCAAGTGCTAAATCGGCGGCGAAATAAGTGTATATACCATCGGATTTTTGTAGTGGCCTATCGACATCATCGCCGTGGTCGGTGGAGCGAAACAGTAATTGTTCGCGTGGCTCCCACTCTTCGGGGGTTTTGCCCTTGGGTGGCTCCAGCACTCCGCGATAAACAAGATTATCTGCCTGAAGCTGTGCGATAGCGGATTCGATTTTATGAGCCGCATGAAGCGAAGCTTCGGAGGTGAATACATTATGTTCAATACCTAAATCTTTTAAGTCAGATTTTATAAGACCAAGCATGCATTCGATGGCGATACTCTGGCATAGCGGCAGCCATATGGCTTCCTCGGCGTTAAGCAGGGTTTCGCCGTGCGCGGCTTTAATCGCCTCACCTGCTTCTTTCATGTATTCGCCGGGATAGAGGCCTTCGGGCATTTCACCGATGGACTCACCACATGCCTCGCGGTAACGCAGATAGGCAGAGCGCGCGACTTTGCTTATCTGCGCGCCTGCATCGTTGATGTAGTATTCTTTGGTGACGTTGTAGCCAGCTTTTTGCATAAGGTTTGCCAGAGCATCGCCCACCACCGCACCGCGCGCATGGCCCACATGCAGCGGGCCTGTGGGATTGGCAGATACATATTCAATATTCACTTTTTCGCTTTTGCCGATGCTGGAATCGCCAAATGCTTCTTTTTGCGCCAATATTACAGGCACAAGGGAGGTGAACTGCGCGGCATCTACACGTATGTTAATGAAGCCCGGCCCTGCGATTTCGACTGACGTAATCCCCTTAACTGCGCGCAATGATTCGGCGATTTTTTCGGCTACGTCGCGCGGCTTTTGTTTGGCTTGACCTGCAAGTACCATGGCCGCGTTGGTGGCGAAATCGCCATGCGCTGCATCGACACGCAGATTAATGAAGCCTGGCCCTGCGATTTCGACTGACGTAATCCCCTTAACTGCACGCAGTGATTCGGCGATTTTTTCGGCTACGTCGCGCGGCTTTTGTTTGGCTTGACCTGCAAGCACCATGGCCGCGTTAGTGGCGAAATCGCCATGCGCAGCATCGCGCGGTGGTTCGACGGTGATGGCATCGGTGGCTAGGCCAGAGGGAAATTCGCCAGATGCAACGAGGGCTTCAACGGCGCTTAGAACATGGGTGCGGTAATGGGCGTAGAGGTTCATGATTACGTCTTAATTGCAGGGTCAAAAATACGAGCATGTTCCTCTAGGGCAAAACGGTCGGTCATGCCAGCGATATAATCGGCGACGGTTTCGGCAGCTTGCTGGGTTTTGGCCTGCCCTGCAAGGCTGCGCCACTGGGTGGGCAAGCATTCTGGTTCGGATAGAAAAAAATCGAATAACTGCGCCACCACTCGCCGTGCTTTGCTCGACATGCGGTTCACTTTGTAATGTCGATACATACGCGCAAACAGAAATTCCTTGATGACAGTATTGGCTTTCGCCATTTCACCCGAAAATTCGGCGACTGGGCGGCCAAGAGCGCGCACATCACTTGCCGTTTGGATTTTGGCAGCTTTGATGGTTGCGCGCGTGGTATCGAGCAGATCGGCGACCATGCGGTTAATCATGCGGCGAATCACCTCATGCGCCTGACGGTTGGGGCCAACAGAGGGATGCTGCTTTTGTACTTCATGAATAATATCAGCCAAAAGTGGCAATGTCGCTAATTCTTCGAGTGTAAAAAACTCGGCACGCAGCCCATCTTCGATATCGTGATTGTGGTAAGCGATATCGTCCGCAAGGGCGGCTACTTGAGCTTCGAGTGATGCGTAGCTTGATAGAGCTAAATCATGGGTGTCGGTGTAATGTTTGAGCGCACGGGGCAGAGGTTTGGTAATGCCTGCCCCCACAAGTGGGCCGTTATGTTTGGCAATGCCCTCTAATGTTTCCCATGTAAGGTTGAGGCCATCAAAGGCAGCATACCGCGCTTCAAGATGGGTAAGGATGCGGATGGTTTGGGCGTTGTGATCGAAGCCACCAAATTGTTGCATTGCTTCATTCAGTCCATCTTCACCTGCATGACCGAAGGGCGTGTGACCGAGGTCATGTGCCAAAGCGAGGGCTTCCGCTAAATCTTCGTTCAAAGCCAAACAACGGCTCATGGAACGCGCAAGTTGCGAGACTTCGAGCGAGTGGGTCAAGCGAGTGCGGTAATGATCTCCTTCGTGATTGACGAATACTTGGGTTTTATATTCAAGCCTTCGGAAGGCAGCGGAATGGATGATACGGTCGCGGTCGCGCTGGAAGCAGGAACGCATTCCGCACTCGGATTCGGCTACTAAGCGGCCGCGAGACTGGGCTGGATGCGATGCATATGAGGCAAGTTCGGTCATAAAAATGCTTGTAGCCTGAGGATACCTCTTGTGCAAGCGAGCAAGCGCGTTACATTAGCCGTATGGATACGAATTTCGATATCAGCGACTCGGCGGCACAACGCATTAGCTATTTGCTTAGTGATGAGCCAGAAGGAAGCCACCTGCGCGTTGCCGTGCTGGGAGGTGGCTGCTCGGGCTTTCAGTACCGCTTTGAGTTTGATGCTACCTCGCCTGCAACGGACGACATTGTGTACGATAAAGAAGGTGCGCGGGTGGTGGTGGATACTACTTCGCTTGAACTGCTGAAAGGTTCGATGCTCGATTATGTGGCAGATTTAAGTGGTGCGGCATTTGAAATAAAGAACCCCAACGCCAAGGCCTCGTGCGGGTGCGGCAACTCTTTTTCCATCGGCTAGTGATGGATATTACGCTTGCTACGTTTAATGTGAATTCACTCAAATCACGTATGGTGAACCTTCTGGCGTGGCTTGATAGAAGCCCTGTGGATGTATTGCTACTGCAGGAAACAAAAACGGTGGATGAACAATTCCCGCGCATGGAGCTTGAGGATTTAGGCTACAACCTCGCGATTCATGGGCAGAAAACCTATAACGGCGTCTGCATCGCTTCAAAATTTCCTCTGGATGATGTAATTATGGGCCTGCCAAGCGATGTGCCCGATGAACAGGCGCGCTATATAGAAGCGGTGCTTAGCGTGGCTGGAAAAACGCTGCGTGTTGCATCGTCATATGTGCCCAATGGTCAGGCGGTGGATTCCGATAAATTTCCTTACAAGCTTGGATTTTACGATAGGCTCTATACGCATTGGAAACGTCAACTTGCATTTCGGGAAATTGCTGTGCTGGGTGGCGATTTCAACTGCGCCCCTGAAGCTTTGGATGTGCACGATGCCAAGGCGCTGGAAGGCAGCATCTGCTTTCATCCGCTGGAGCGCGAAAAGCTGCGCTCGCTTATGTATCTGGGGTTATACGATGCGTTTCGTGGCAAGCACCCCACGCAACAAGCGTATAGCTGGTGGGATTACCGCGCAGGGAGTTTTGAGCGCGGACATGGCTTGCGAATTGATCACATGCTATTATCATCGCAAGCGATGGATGCGTGCAGTGCGTGCGCGATAGATGAATGGCCGCGCGCGCAGGAAAGACCCTCGGATCACGCGCCTGTGATAGTTACGCTTTCGGTTTAGAATGTTCCTGGTGTTTCGTCTTTGAAACTTTCAGGAATAGAAGCAGTTACGTTTGAGCTAAAACGCGTAACTACAGGTCCAGTTGTTTCGGCAGATTCGGCGTAATGATTAGCGCCTGCGAAAGGTTTGCCATGTACTTTGCTTGGTGGTTGTAGGTAGGTTGGGTCTGGCACAGGTGTAGTGCGGTTGCGGCCATTATGCTTCGATTGATACAAGGCATTATCGGCACGTTTGAGTAGAGATTCTGGGGTATCCCCCGGTTCTATCCATGACAGACCAATGCTTATGGTTTTGGAGATAGCACCGACATCGTGGGTAATTTTGAATGGAGTGTTTTCAACTATTTTACGGATACGCTCGGCACCTTCATAGCCACGAGAAGCATCGGTTTCTGGCATTAAAATTACAAATTCTTCGCCGCCATAGCGCGCGGCTAAATCGGCACTACGGATGGTTTGTACGATAAGTGCCGCGAGTTGACGCAACACTTCATCGCCGCAATCATGGCCGTATGTATCGTTGACGGATTTGAAATGATCCATATCCATAATCAGCAGCGACAACGGACGGCCAGAATCCGCAGCTTGCTTAAGAAGGTTTTTCAGGTGGGTATCAAGGTAATGGCGATTATAAAGCTTGGTAAGGCCATCGGTCACAGCAAGAGAGACGCTTTCTTGATAATTGGATTTGAGCGCTTCTTGGTATTTCTTGCGACGAATCTGGGTTTTCACACGTGCCGTAAGCTCGTTGAAATCTACAGGTGTGCTAAGGTAATCGTTCACTCCTAAATCGAGCGCTTTGAGCATCAAATTTTGCTGATCCTCTTCGACTAGCATGATAATAGGAACGTGGCGGATGGATTCGATGGCTTTGAATTGCGTAGCCAGACGCAATCCATCAATTTCTGTGAGATTCTGTGATATTACGAGCAAATCAAAATCAGTCTCTGCTTTAGCTTTTTCTAGTGCTTGCAGATGATCGGAGAAATTATCGACACGGTAGCTTGCGGAGAGTTTATCGACGATGCGGCGTGATTGCACAATATCATCATCGACGACCATGATGCGTGCACCTGACACATCCATGTTCAGGCCAAACTTATCGCCCATCATGCCCATTTGAGAGCCGGATTTATCACGCAGGCGAAGTTCATCAATCAGTACTTTAATGCGCACGAGTGAGCGCACGCGGGCGAATAGTGCGGTATCGTTTATGGGTTTGGTGATGAAATCATCCGCTCCTGCCTCTAGCCCCTGCACGCGGTCAGAAGGTTCAGAGAGCGCAGTTACCATGACCACGGGAATATGCGAAATATCGGCATCCTGCTTCATCTGGCGGCAGCATTCAAAGCCGTCCATTCCAGGCATCATCACATCGAGAAGGATTAAATCGGGTTTGCGGGCGCGGGCTTGCTCGAGGCACTCATAACCATCCTTGGCGGTGATAACATCGAAATATTCGTTACTTAATTTTGCTTCTAAGAGCTTTACGTTGGCGGGCACATCATCAACCACCAGAATTACACCTGTCACCTATGCCTCCACTATTGCTGGCTCGAGGAAGCGACGCACGGTGACCATGAAATGCTCAATCGAAATGGGTTTAGATAAATACGCTTCGCAGCCTGCACGAAGGATGCGATCTTCGTCATCTTTCATGGCGAAAGCGGTTACGGCAATAATGGGGATGTGGCGCATGGAGTTGTCGGACTTTATTTTACGGGTTATGTCTAGCCCAGAGACTTCGGGCAGTTGGATATCCATGATAATAAGGTCAGGAAGTAAATTTCTGGTTAATCCGATGGCCTCAAGTCCCTCTTTTGTTTCGACAGTGTCGTACCCATTCGCGTTCAGAAGGTCGCGAAAGAGCTTCAGATTGAGGTCGTTATCTTCAACGATAAGAATGCGTTTGCGCGGTGCCATCAGCTTTCGTGACCTGAAGTGATTTGAACTATCACCATATCAAAAAAACACGTTAAAGCAATGCTTTATTGGTTATCCACAGATGGGGATAAGACTAGGCCCAGTCGTTTTTCTTATGGCCATAGAAACTGGCCATAGAATTATAGTCGTTGCTGGGCGATGTGCCATAGATACTGGATGCAGTTTGCTGGGTATCGCTTGGAGCATGACCCCAGAAGTTATTGCTGGTTTCTTGCGCTGGTGGAGTGTAGCTCGCAAAAATATTTCCGTTATTTTGCTCTTGGATGGGGTTGCCCCATATGTTGCCATTATTTTGTTCTGGAGCTGTATAGCTCGCATAAATAGAGCTGGCACTTGAGGGTTGATTCCAACCATTTGTAGCGGCAGGCTCTGTGCCATAGAAACTTGCCATAGAACCGCCATTCCATGAGGAACTCTCTGAATTCCAACCCGTGCTTGCGTAAAAACTGTTTACATCATTCCCACTTGGGGAAGCATTACCAAAAGCATCGGTTGCTGTACGGTTACCTGCGAAATCGAGATTGTAACGCTGCGCTCCATCCCAGACGTAATCCTGCACACCTTCGGTTTGAATGACGTTACCGAACTGATCGCGACGCTCGCTAGTCGATGAACCTACACCGCCGGTCCATGCATTTGTGTTGTGGCCAGCGAATAAACCACCATTGGTTTGAGTAAAACCAGTACCATCTGCGGCATAGCCACTTGGGTTGTAACTATTCATCTGGTTAAGGTTCGCAAACTGATCCATCACGCTGCCAGCAAGTCCAAGCCCCATTTCGACAAAACTTTTTCCATCAGGACCGTAATCAACTTTACCGTATAAATCCTCGGAAAGGCTAGTTACGCCCGTTCTTTCATCAACTTGAATATGCTGCGCTACGGCACTTGTTAGTGCATCATTCTGAGTAATTCTTGTGCCATGCGCTTCTTCGATATTTCGGAGCGTATCGCTTGCGCCAAATGCATCGGTTTGTTGGGATTGGTGCCCCGTTAAGTGACCACCAGAACTTGTGTAGGGATCATAATTTGTATTATTTTTTGCTACCAGTTGTGAATACACTTCACGGCCAGCAGTAAGCTTATTATAATTCTTACTGGCCTCTCTCAGCCATACGTTAGAGCGCTTCGAACCTTCTTCGTCCGATGACATGCCTGACATGATATTCCACGTACCGCGCGACATTTATGCCCTTTATGCGTTATGATTCCCTAACATTAGTGTGCCAGAGTTATATTACGATTGTATGACGGAAGTGGTTAATAACTGGTTAATTTTTAGCCTTTTCAACAGGTTTATGATGATTTTCCAGCAATTAAATCATCCACAATATCGGGATTGAGCAATGTTGAGGTGTCACCCAGATTGCTGATATCGCCCTCGGCGATTTTGCGGAGGATGCGGCGCATGATTTTACCTGAGCGCGTTTTGGGCAGTGCGGGTGTGAAGTGAATTGTATCTGGCACGGCTAAGCCGCCAATATGCTCGCGTACATGCTGTTTCAAGATGGCGGCCTCAAGCACCAGTATATTTTCGTTTAAGGTTACGTAGGCGTATATCCCTTGCCCTTTGATATCATGCGGGAACCCTACTACGGCGGCTTCGGCCACATCGGGGTGTGCCACGAGCGCACTTTCGATTTCGGCAGTGCCTAAGCGATGTCCTGAGACGTTGATAACGTCATCGACACGGCCTGTTATCCAGTAATACCCATCCGCGTCGCGTCTTGCGCCATCGGAGGTAAAATAGGCGCCTTTGACGGTTGAAAAATAGGTTTGGATAAAGCGTGCATGATCGCCCCAGATGGTGCGGGCTTGGCCCGGCCATGAATCTGTGATGCAGAGCATCCCCTCGGCTGCGCCTTCTAAGCGATTCGCATTGGCATCGAACAAGGCAGGTTGCACGCCAAAAAATGGCCAGCTTGCTGCACCCGGCTTGAGAGGAGTTACTGCAGGAATGGGGAGAATCATGTGGCCACCTGTTTCAGTTTGCCACCATGTATCGATTATAGGACAGCGCCCATCGCCCACGATGTTGTAATACCACAACCATGCTTCGGGATTGATGGGCTCACCGACTGAGCCTAAGAGCTTAAGTGAAGTCCGCGAAGTAGCTTTCACAGGCGAATCGCCGAGGCGCATGAGCGAACGCACAGCAGTGGGTGCGGTGTAGAATTTGGTGACACGGTGCGTATCTACGACCTGCCAGTAGCGCGAGGCATCAGGATAGGTGGGGATGCCTTCAAACAGCAGCGTAGTTGCGCCGCATAAAAGCGGACCATAGACCATATAACTATGGCCTGTTATCCAGCCCACATCGGCGGTGCACCAGTAGATATCATCTTCCTCCAAATTGAAGGCGTAGAAGGTTGTCATCGCGGCATAGACCATATAGCCTGCGGTGCTGTGCAAGAGGCCCTTAGGTTTGCCCGTGGAGCCTGATGTGTAGAGAATGAAAAGCGGATCTTCGCTTTCCATAATTTCTGCTTCGCACTTTGTGGATTGATTCACTACTGTATCATGCCACCAGATGTCTGTTTTGGGGTTCCACGCAATCTCTCCGCTCGTGTTTTTTAGTACGATAACATGGCGTATACTCAGGCCTTCTATCGCTTTATCGACACTCGCTTTGAGGGCAATGGTTTTTCCCCCTCTGCGGCCTTCATCAGCGGTGATGACGATCTCGCTTGAGCAATCTTCGATACGGCTGCGGATGGAATCGGGGGAAAACCCGCCGAACACCACGGAATGAATCGCGCCGATACGGGCGCAGGCAAGCATGGCGATTGCGGCCTCTGGCACCTGCGGCATATAGATGGTAACGCGGTCGCCTTTTTTGACATTTAGGGCGCTCAGACCATTTGCAAAGCGGCACACTTCAGCATGTAATTCACGATACGTTAGCGTGCGGTTATGCCCTACTGTATCGCCTTCCCATATAATGGCAATTTTATCGCCCCTTGTAACGAGGTGACGATCGAGGCAATTTTCGGTGATGTTTAGCTGCGCGCCTTCGAACCAACGAACCCGAACATCGCCTGTGAAGTTTGTATTTTTAACTGTGTGCCAGCGCTTTTTCCATGTGAAGTTTTCGGCCTGAGTGGCCCAAAATGTTTCAGGGTCACGCACCGACTCCGCATACATCGCGCGATATGAATCGCTTGTGAGATGGGCGTTTGCGAGGTGGGGATGCAAGGGTTCGGAAGTCATAGGCGTTGTCCTATCCTGAGGGATACACAGTACGCTTAATTAGTGGGCAGCGCAATCACTCGCCTTCATCGAATTTATTATTCACAAGGGCTGAAATTGCTTCGATGGCTGCTGCTGCATCCTCGCCTTCGGCAGTGACATCGATTTCCACCCCTTTTTCGCCTGCGAGCATGAGCACACCAAGTATCGAGGTGGCCATAACTGTTGATGCTTCTATTTTCTCGTGCGGGCGTGGAAGGCGTGTGACGCTTACACGTGAGGTGAATTGCCCTGCGGTTTTGACAAGTTTTGCAGCCGCGCGGGCATGGAGGCCTTTTTTATTTTGAATCAGCAGACGCGCCGTAGCAATCGACATGCACTAGCCTGCTTTCTTGAGCAGGTTGCTTGCGACATTGATATATTTGCGGCCTGATTCTTGTGCAGTGAGTACGGCTTGCATAAGCGGCAAACTTGCTCGTACACTGATGAGTTTGATGAGCATGGGCAGATTGATACCTGCTATCACTTCTACATTCTCAAGCCCCATAACGGAAATGGCGAGGTTTGAAGGAGTACCGCCAAACATATCGGTAAGGATGACCACACCTGCGCCTTTTTCAACCAGTTTTACGGCGGCAATAATGTCTTCGCGGCGGGATTCAATCACGTCGTCGGGCTCGATACAGATAGGTAACACATGTTGTTGTTTGCCGACCACATGCTCGGCTACCGCGATAAAGTCGCGCGCGAGATTGCCGTGTGTGACAAGAACGATTCCAATCATGGGTGCTGATTAGCCCAGCTATGCGCCTTACGCAAGGGATTTGCTGTAAGATGGCTAAACCTTCATACAAAAGCTGAGGGATTGGTGCGAATCTGCCATCCAATCCTCGGGTAGCCAAGTGCCCGATTGTATTGCAGCAACCAAAAGTTGGATTTTGGCAGGGCTTGAGACATGCAGGGGGTCAAGTGTCACTTCATCGACGGCTATAGCTTCCATTATCCATTTGCGCCGCGGTGGCAGGCGTTCACCTAGCCCTGATATACATTGCACGACTAAACGCAACGGCGAGCGGGCGGTGTGAGGGAGTTTTATAAGCCCGATGCCGCGCAGTTCGATGACGCCAGCGAGTGACGCGGGTGGACTTAGATGTAATCCTTGATTCGCAGGGAATATATCCACCTGATCATCGGCGATTAAAGTTGCGCCATTGGCAATAAGACGAAGGGCTAAATCGGTTTTACCAACACCTGATTCACCTAAAAGAAGTACCCCCTCGCCCTTGACGCATACTGCTGTTGCGTGGCGACGCATGACGTAACTATTTTCTGTATCCCCAAGCACTAGCTATCTTCGCTGGTGAGGGTGAAATAGATGGTTTCTTTATCGCTTGTGCGCAATTCATCTCGGCGTGATGCATCGCGCAGGATGGTAGCGAGCTTGCCGACACCGCGCAAATATTCAGCGTTAGCATTTTCTGGGGCGAGCAGAACCACAAAAATATCTACAGGCACATTATCAGCAGCGTTGGCATTGACTGGCTCTAACAGCTGAATAAACACACCATGAATGGCTTTCAACCCATCAAGCCGAGCATGCGGAAGTGCAACGCCATGGCCGATGCTGGTGGAGCCTTTTTGCTCGCGCTCCCACAGCACATCTTTGATTTGCTGTGGGCGCAGCGAGGTGATGTAGGATAAATGCACTGCCGCGATTTCGAGCGCATCGTCGAGCGAGGAGGCTTTGCGTGATAGCAACAGTGAATCACGCGTGAGTACATCGGCTACATTCATAGGGCTATGCTATGCAGCCACCGCTTCGGGATCGACCCATGAGATATTGCCATCGACACGGCGATAAATGACATTAATGCGGCCATGCGCGGAGTTCACGAAGAGCAATGCTGGCAAATCGGTCAAATCCATTTTCATCACGGCCTGACTTACCGTAAGCGTTTCGATTTCAGTGGGTTTTTCAGCGATAACTACTGGTGCGCCTTCGTCTTCTAACTCGCGGTTATCATCTTCGGGTTTGAGCACGTATTTTTTCGCCCGCACACTTATGCCTGAGTCATCGAGCGTTCTGGCATCCTGCCCCACGTGGTGATTGGTGAGGCGGCGTTTGTAGCGGCGGAGCTGCTTTTCCAAACGTTCTGCTGCTTGATCAAATGCAGCATATACATCGGTTGAGGTGCCCTTGCTATTAACCATCATGTGCGCATGGGTGCCTGTATTGCCATGGATATCGACACGGAACAGGTGCGATTCTTTAGAAACTACGACCTCTACTTTGGTTACGCGCTCGAGGTATTTATTCACGCCTTCTTTAAGCCGTGCTTCGGCGTGTGTGCGGAAGGATTCACCGAGATCGACATGCCTGCCAGAGATGTTTAATTGCATAAGGTTCCCTTTATGTTGTGATTTTTTTGTTGGGCGCATACGCAAGAACTGCGCATATGTTCAATATAGTACCATTTTGGAAAAAAATCCACGGCGATTGACAGGATTATTTGGAATTAATGTTAAGCCCCGGGAATGCGCACACCGAGCGCTTTGCTTAAGGCATCAAGTTGGCCATAATAGGCCACACGTTTGGCGATACGGGGCATGATGCCCGACCACTTGAATTCACCTTTTATTTTACCATCGGGAGTTTCACCGCGCGATTGGAACGTAAAAATATCCTGCATGGTGATAACTTCGCCTTCCATGCCAACAATCTCGGAAACGTAGGTAATACGGCGCATACCATCGCGCATGCGGCTAACTTGCACGAAAAAATGCACGGCTGATGCGATTTGTTGGCGAATGGCGATGGGGGGAAGATTCATGTTGGCCATATTCACCATGTTTTCCATGCGCGCCAATGCATCGCGCGGGTGGTTAGCGTGGACAGTGGTGAACGAGCCTTCATGGCCGGTGTTCATAGCCTGCATCATATCGAAAGCCTCGGGCCCGCGAACCTCGCCGACCAGAATGCGGTCAGGGCGCATACGTAGTGCGTTGCGCACCAAATCGCGCATGGTGACTTCTTCATCGCGATCCATGCCGAAGGAGAATGGGCGCGTTTCGAGCCGAACTACATGCGGCTGTTGCAAGCGCAATTCCGCTGCATCCTCAATGGTGACAATGCGCTCATGCGGATCGATGTGTTGAGAAATAGCGTTAAGGAGTGTGGTTTTACCAGAACCTGTTCCGCCCGAGATGATAATATTCATTCGGCAGCGGCCACAAACCTTGAGGAAATCGGCAAGGCTTTGCGACATATTCTGTTGTTCAGCCATCGCTTCGAGCGTGATGGGGCGGCGGGAGAATTTACGAATGGAGATGTTGGTGCCATCAACTGATAGTGGCGGTGCGATAATATTCACGCGGCTGCCATCCTGCAAACGTGCATCGACGAGAGGCTTGCGAGGGTTGATAGCGCGCCCCACCTGTGCGGCAATAGCAGCACCAAGCTCAAGCAGCGCGGTGTCGGATGGAAAAGTTACGGGCACATGCTCGAGCTTGCCATAGCGCTCGACAAACACGCGGTCGGGCCCGTTGATGAGAATATCGGTGACGGAATCTTCGACCATGTAAGGGCGCAGATATTCAAGATAACGCAGGCCATCGGTAGATACGGGAATAGAATCAGGTGTAGCATCTGCAGGGGGCATACGCTTGGGGTCAAGGCTGCCAAATATGGATGCGAAGTCTTCTACCATTTCATATTTCCCTGTTTTTACGTAGCAAGCCACAGACTGCGCTTAAATTCAAGTATTGAGTGGTATTAGCTATTTTTTTGACGGCGGCGCACTACCGAAGAGGGGATGTTCATGGCTTCGCGGTATTTGGTTATGGTGCGGCGCGCAACGTCAATGTTTCTGTCTTTGAGAAGGGTTACAATAGCATCATCTGAGAGAATAGATTTTGGGTTTTCGCCGTCAATCAATTCACGGATGTAGAACATAACGGTTTTACTTGAGAATTCCGCATCTCCCACCGCACCGCCGATAGAGGAGGTAAAGAAATATTTCATTTCAAACGTGCCACGCGGGGTGGACATGAATTTGCTGGTTGTAACACGACTGATAGTGGATTCGTGCATTTCTACCTGTGCTGCAATATCTTTCAAAATCAGTGGTTTTAGGAAGCGGATACCGTGAAGAAAGAATTTCTCCTGCTGCTTTACTATTTCCTGCGCGACTTTGAGAATGGTTTCAGCGCGTTGATTAAGGGCTTTCACCAGCCAGCTTGCATTCTGCATCTGCTCTGAAACGTATTTTTTGGCTTCTTTATCTTTGGTGCGCGCCGATAACTCGGATGCGTATTGTTGATTCACCAATACGCGAGGCAATGCATCAGGATTGAGTTCGATTATCCAGCCTTGTTTGCTGCGGCGAATTAACACATCGGGCGTTACGGCTTCAGCTACATCGTGGGTGAAGTGGCTTGCGGGGCGCGGGTTGCAAGCGCGTACATCGGCAATAATGAGTTGAAGTTCTTCGTCATCGACATTACAAAGCTTGCGCAGGGCTTGTGTGTTGCCTTCGGCCAGAAGATGCATATTGGCGAGGAAAATATCCATAGGACCGTCAAGCCTGCCTTTTTCTTCGAGTTGCAAACGCAGGCACTCTTCGAGCGAGCGTGCGAATACACCAATGGGATCGAAGGATTGCAAAGCGCGGATGGTGACTTCCATAGTTTCGGCATCGGTACCGAGCAATTCGGCAAGGCTAGCTGTATCATCGCGCAGGTAGCCTGTTTCATCGAGCATATCGATAAGTTGCGCGCCGATAAGGCGCATGCCTGCATCCTCAATATCGACATGAAGCTGCTCCAGCAGATGTTCGCGCAGTGAACGGGCTTCGGTAAGCGTCTGCTCCAGCCCTCGGCCTTCTTCATCGGGGTCGTAATCACGGCTTACTTCGCGGCCTGCGCCGCCCTGATTGGCGTAATACCCTGCATCGCCATCATCGGCCCACTCATCGTTGTAATCATCGCGGAAAGTTTCATCGCCTGCGGTTGCATCAGCCTCTGCTGACTCGGCATGCGTGGCGCTTGCTACTACTTCGCCCTCTTCTTCCTCGGGCGTTACTGCATCTGCATCGCGCTCGGTTTCGCTGCCACCCTCTTCGCGGCTTAGGAGAGGATTTTTTTCGATTTCAAGCTCGATAAATTCTGCAAGTTCGTTGGCAGAGAGTTGCAGCAGCTTAATGGATTGCTGTAGCTGCTGGGTCATCACCAGCTGCTGGCTTTGGCGTAATTCCTGTTTGAGACTCTGTACCATCTTTTACAGGCTAAACTTTTCTCCCAAATATACACGCCGCACTTCGGTGTTATTCACAATTTCCGAAGGGCTGCCTTCCATAAGCACCATGCCATCGTGTATAATATAGGCGCGGTCGATAATATCGAGGGTTTCGCGCACGTTGTGATCGGTAATAAGCACTCCGATGCCACGGTCTTTGAGGTGGGATACGATATCGCGCACATCGGATATGGCTATGGGGTCAATACCTGCTAATGGCTCATCGAGCAGAATGAAGGATGGGCGGCCAGCGAGTGCGCGGGCGATTTCGCAACGACGACGCTCTCCCCCTGATAATCCCAGTGCAGGGGATTGCCGCAAATGGGTAATGGAAAATTCGGCGAGCAATTCATCGAGCATCGCTTCGCGGCGTTCGGAATTTTGTTCGCTTACCTCGAGCACGGCCATAATATTTTGCTCAACAGTTAAGCCACGAAAAATAGAAGCTTCCTGCGGCAAATAGCCAATGCCCAAGCGGGCGCGGCGATACATGGGAAGGTGGGTTATATCTGCGCCATCGAGCATTATCGTGCCGTAATCGGGGGCGATGAGGCCTGTTATCATGTAAAAACAGGTGGTTTTCCCTGCACCGTTGGGGCCAAGCAACCCAACCGCTTCACCGCGACGCACCGAGAGGCTGACATTTCGCACAACGGGACGCTTGGCATATTGTTTGCCCAGATTATTGACAGACAGGCCCGGCGTCGTGGGCACTAAAACGGGCTTACCCCAGCCTGGCTCAACAAATGCAGGGGGTTTTTGCATTAAGGAGTAGCTCCAGCTGCTGGCTTATCGCCGGGTACGAATAATCCGCGCACGCGTCCTCCGCCTGTGGTTGAGACTCCGCCCGTTAGTACCGAGCGACCTGTGGTGAGGTTATACACTAATTTTGTGCCTTTGAGCAGATTTTTATCGCGCGTCAAAAATACGTTACCCATAAGCTCGATAGTATTGTCATCGACGAGGTAAATGGCAGTGTCGCCCTGTGCGGTTTCAGTGGGAGTTGTGAAGACTACTTTACCTGTTGATTCAATACGGTAGATGCCTTTTCCCATATTGGACTCAGCAGCAGGTTCGGCAGCCGCCCCACCCGATTCGCGGTAGAATACAGTCATGGTATCGGCGCGCATGTTGACGGTGGCTTGTGTTGCTATCACGTTGCCTGTGAAGATCGCTTTATGTTCGTTTTGTAGCACCTCTAGCGCGTCGGATGCGATTTCGATGGGGGCATCGCTCGATAGCTTGGCCTGCGCATTTGCCTGCGCTGCACATAGGCAGACCATAAGGGCTATTAAATGGAAACGTAACTTCATAGTTTTACCTTTGTATATTCACCAGTACACGCGCCTGCGGCGTGCCGCCAAATTGCATGTGAGTACCATTTTCTGTTATTGCGTAGCCTGTGGCGGTGAGATTGCCAAGCGGACCCTGCCCTATTATCTGCTCTTTGCCTGATGCTGAGGCTTGCTTTGTGTCTATCGCAACACGGTTGGTAGTGAAGCTATAGCCGTTATCTTGATAAAGCGACACCTCGCCCCACAAATCGAGGATGCGGGTGGAGGAATCGTAGCGGCCTTGTTTGGAGGTAAGGTTCAACCATGTATTATCGGATTTGAACATATCGGCTTGCACACCAAAAAGCTGAATCACATTATCGGTTTCCTGAACAGCTCTATCGGCAGTGGCGGTGAAGGGTTCATTTTTTTCTGTTACACCTTCGAGCTTGGGCTTTAGCATGACGGGTTGCTGCCCTGTTTGGGTTTGCGTAGATACGAACGATATGCGTTTTCCATCGCGCGTTTGCTCGATGAGAGGAATGGCAATGATGGCAATGATAATGAGAATAGAGACTGCACCGAGCGCCCATTTTCCAAAAAATACCATACGGGTGTAGCGCGTGATGCGCGCAAAGATTTCGAGAGGAATGGTGGATTTGAGTTTTGCAGCAGGAGCATTCATGCGTTTTGCCTACATAACGCCAGCGCGCAGGCAATCATGCACGTGTACAATGCCTATGGGTTTTCCTGATTCGACTGCAAAAAGGCAGGTGATATTTTTACTGTTCATGATGCCCAGCGCTTCGGCAGCAAGCTGTTGAGGGGTGACGGTGATGGGTGCTTTTGTCATGACGTGTGAGGCTTTTTCTGCGAGCAACGTATTACCCATGTGGCGGCGTAAATCGCCATCGGTGATAACACCAAGCAGCTTACCACTTGCATCGACAACCCCTGCGCAGCCAAAGCGTTTGGCGGTCATGGTGAGCAAGACTTTTTCCATAGGCTCAGATTCACTTACCAAAGGTAATTCATCGCCTTTGTGCATGATATCGGCGCAGCGGATGAAAGCTTTTCCGAGTTTTCCGCCCGGGTGGAATATACCAAAATCGGTGCTAGTGAATCCGCGTTTTTCAAGCAATGCCATGGCAAGCGCATCGCCATACGCCAGCATCATGAGGGTGGAAGTAGTGGGCGCACCTGTGGGCGATGCTTCGGGTGATTCGGGAAGCACCACCGCAATATCAGCAGATTCGACCAGCACCGACCCTGCGCGGCGCACGAGCGCAATTAATGGAATAGAAAAACGACGGGTATAGCCAATGATATCGCGCAATTCTGCGGTTTCACCAGAGTTAGAGAGGCAGAGAACTGCATCGCCCTCGGTTATCATGCCCAAATCGCCGTGGCTGGCTTCGGCTGGATGAACGAAATAGGATGGTGTACCGGTGGATGCCAGTGTGGCAGCGATTTTGCGGGCAATATGGCCGCTTTTTCCCATTCCACTGATGATGAGGCGGCCTTTCAGGCCATAGACGAGGTTCACAAGCGCAACGAATGAATCATCGAGCGCGGATTCGAGTGCTTTGAGGCCATCTACTTCGCAACGAAGAACGCGCTTTGCGCTCTCAACGGCGTTGAAGGGTTCGGCCGCAACCTGCGATACGGAAGATTTTGTCATGCCACTACTATAGAAATAATCTGCATGAATGCCAGCAAAACAGGCATTTCTTGTTAAAAATTCATTGTTTTGCAAGGTTTGCGGGGCTTAACTGTGCGCAAAGATGTCGGTTTCTGGCCATCCCGCCAAATCCAATTCGGCACGTGTAGGAAGGAAATGATTACATGCAGCCGCAAGTTCTGTGCGTCCTTCGCGCGCAAGCAACACATCAAGCTTGGCTTTGAGGGCATGCAAATGAATAACATCGTTTGCGGCATATTCTTGCTGTTCAGGCGTAAGATTATCGGCACCCCAATCGGAGGATTGCTGGTATTTGGAGATATCAACACCGAGCAATTCGCGGCATAGATCTTTAAAACCATGCCGGTCGGTGTAGGTGCGCACAAGGCGCGAGGCAATTTTGGTACAGTAAATTGGCGCTGTCAGCACACCGAGATATTGCTTAAGAATGGCCACATCGAAACGGGCGAAATGGAAAATTTTCACACGATTAGGGTCTGTTAGAAGCGCGGAAAGATTGGGGGCGTTATATACTCCCCGCGTAAACTGCACCAGATGCACCTCACCAGCTTCATCGCATAGTTGCAAAAGGCATAAACGATCGCGGTGGTTATTGAGGCCCATGGCTTCGGTATCAACCGCTAGTGAGCCATTTAGGGAGAGATTAGAAGGCAAATCACCTTTGTGTAATGTAATGGCTATGGCATACGTCCTTGTTAGAGATATAGTGGCGTGATGCCACAATTGAAGCGCTACGGCAAGAAATTTAGCGTTGCCTTTTCACTACTTCCACGCTTCGCGATGCACCTGTAATATCCGTTTGCGGCGTTGCTTTCTGGATGCATTCATCAAGGTAAGTAAGCGCACTGCGTACTATAAAAAGAGCACCGTTTTCTTTTTCGCTCAATACTTCCAGCGATTTTTTACAGTTGGTCAGGGCTTGGACGTTGGTTTCAATATCACCCTCATTGCCAAGAATAACCTGCATGCGCCTTCTATGGGTTAAATCACTATATGCCCTAGCTTTGGGGAATCCATTACTGCGCAACGTGCCCAACATCTCTTTTTCGAGCACTTCTTCATCACTGCGGCTGATACCAGGGGCAAATTGAATATAGAATTCATTCTGTTTCCGCTCAGCGTTGTGAAACACGCATAATTCGTTGATGGCGTGCTTGCCAAAGTTAGACGCGAAGAAGGCCTTCACTTCATCTTGCGCTGATTGGTACTCAGGATCGTTTTTGGCATTAGCGGGATCCATGATGTAGCCAGCTTTTGTAGCATCGCCCAATGCTGAAACAATATTGTGCCCTGCATCTTCGCGCGTTCCTTTAATGCGTATGAGCTTGTCGCTCCATGGATCATAATCTTTAGCATCAGGATTTATCAGATGGCCTGCGGTTAAATCATGTTCGTTATAGATGGTAATGCGACGGATTCCGATGTCTCTTTCCGCTTTTGTAAGCGGCACTTCACCAGGGGCAAGGGAAAGAATACCGATATTGCTTATAATAGTTCGTATATCATTGGCGTTTGCCGCTTTTACGGAACCATCTTTTTGCGTGATTTTCAGACGATCCCCAAATGTTGCGCATTCCTGATAGAGAAAGCGCACAGCATCGGTGACAGTATTTGCACCACGGCTATAGCCAACCAGTTTGAAATGCTGGGCAATACGTGCAGCATCTACGCGCAGGGTAAAATCGCTGCCTGCATAGAGTGAGTCCTGCGCAACGAAGGGAGTTTTGAATGATACGGGACTATCTTCGGATACTTCGCGGTCTAGATCGACTTTGTGTGCATCCTGAGGCTCCATCATCGATTTCAACATAAGTTTGGCTAAGCGCACTGCTGCAGGAGAAATGTTTTCCAGTGTTCGCTGTGCTGGATTGTCTATGCTACGGTCATTCAGCAGGTTATGCCTGCGCCGAATGAGTTGTGCACCGTTCATGTAGATATCGCGCTCGGTGTGGCAGGCGAGAACAGATATATTTTTGCCTTTGGTTTTGACGCGCTCGGTATGTTGCGTGAGTATTTCACTATTTAGGGATGCACCCCATCCATCGCTTGCGGCGCGCTCGATGCCTTGCATAAGCTGCGATAAATCCTCGCTGCGCCATGCACGCGCATGGTTTGAAGTTAGAATAAGATTTGGCCAATCCGCTTCGCTGCCTTTTTTGAATAAGGTAGCTACATCCTTGGATTCTATTCTATTGAGATCGCCATCACCATTGTTAGTACATAAATTATTATTGAATTCACTTTGAATGGGAATTTTATCACCTGATTGCGACAACCCAAATAATGACCATAGTGAATTGCCACTCCAGATATTATTACTCAGCGATTCAAACCATTCGGCAATTTCGAGCCCTGAATAATCTTTACTGTTTTTCAGGTGATGCTCTGCATTTTCGCGCAGCTTGGAACTTATGTTACCTAGCATTGCGAGGTAATTATCCATGCCCATTTTTCCCGAGTAGTACAACTTCTCGGGGTCAATCATGACTCGTGGTGCATCTGCCGAGACACGTTCGTCTGGCGCATTTATGCCGCCTTCTGGGGTATTGCGTAGCATGAATATTTTTAAGTTCTCGTTTGTGTATGTTGGTAATTCTAACGTGTATTCACTGCTTACATTGTGAAGGTTGCGTGAAATCAATATGTTGCGGTGCAATAATGTGGATAATTTGTAGGGGTAGCTTAATACTCAGGACTGAAAATACTCGCTTACGCTCGTTGCCAATACTGAGGCGCTCAGCGCCTAAGCGTTTGGTCGAACGTGCTTTGTGCGCTGATTATCAGAAACACTACTAAAAAAAGCCCTCATTTCTGAGAGCTTTTTTTAGTGGTGCCCAGGACTGGACTCGAACCAGCACGATCTTGCGAACGCTAGCACCTGAAGCTAGTGCGTCTACCAATTCCGCCACCTGGGCACATCAGGTTCGGGGGGTATAGTCGAGCTTATTATGTACGTCAACTGTTAGCATAGCGCTTGCAATGCGCGAGCAGTGGATGCAGAACACTTAACACTTACAGGTGAGGTGAAAAATGAAAACACAGATTGTAACAGTGGTGGGCGGCTCGGGCTTTGTGGGGCGGCATGTGGTTAAGGCGCTTTGCAATGCAGGCTACACCGTGCGCGTGCTGTGCCGTGATACGGTGGCGGCAGAATTTTTACGCACGGCTGGGAATGTAGGCCAAGTGGTGGTGCAGCATGCGGACATTACCAAGCCAGCATCGCTTTCTGGTGCACTTGCGGGGTCGTTTGCTGTGGTGAATCTGGTCAGCACACTCTATTCGCGCGGCAAACAAAGTTTTCTGGCACTGAATGTGAAAGGCGCACAAGCGGTTGCGGAGGAAGCGCGCAACATTGGTGTCGAGCGCCTAATTCATATTTCAGCGCTTGGTGTGGAAGATGCGCTTGATACCGAGTATGGCAGCACCAAGAAGATTGGCGAAGATGCGGTGTGTGCTGCGTTTGAAGGTACAACACTGCTTAAGCCCAGCCTGATATTTGGCGCAGGCGATGGATTTTTTGACAGGTTCGCACGCATGAGCCTTATGGCCCCTGCACTGCCACTTATTGCAGGTGGCACCACATTATTTCAGCCTGTGTATGTGGAAGATGTTGCGCAAGCCATTGTTACGGCGCTGCGCAATCCGAACACAAAAGGGCAGCGTTATGAACTTGCGGGGCCTCGCAGCTATAGCTTCAAGCAGATGCTGCTGCTGATGATGGCAATTACTAAGCGCCGCAGATTCTTGTTGCCGATTCCCTCTGCCATTGCATCGGTAATGGGACTGGTGAGCGAACTATTGCCCTTCCCACCTGTCATTACGCGCGATCAGGTAAAAATGCTTAAGCATGACAACGTGATGGCGGCTGGTGACCAAGGGCTTGAGACGCTAGGTATTGCGCCCACAGCGCTTGAGCCTATTCTTCCTGAAATACTGAAACGTTACGTTGCATAATGGTGTACACGCTTTACCATTCTCCGCTATCTGCAAGCTGCCGCAAGCTGCGGGTGATGCTGCGTGAGAAGGATATTGAACATCAACTTCAGTTTGAGGATATCTGCAAACCACGCACAGCATTTTATGCACTGAATCCTTCGGGTGAAGTGCCCGTGCTTGTGACCAGCAAGATGCAATCTATTTGCGGTGCGTATGCGATTGCTGAGTTTCTCGAAGAATCCCACCCCGAGGTGCAATTTTTTGGCGCAACCATTGAAGAACGCGCGGAAGTTAGGCGCTTGGTGGAATGGTTCGATAGTAAATTTGAGCGCGAAGTGGCGCAGCTCATTGTGTTTGAGAAATACTTTAAGCGTATGATGGGATATGGCGAGCCTTCATCGGAAGCGATTCGCGCAGGGCGCAGAAACCTTGTCTCGCACCTTGATTACATGGAGCATTTGCTGGAGCAGCGCAACTGGCTTGCGGGGGAGTATTTAACTCTAGCCGATATTACGGCAGCAGCGCATTTATCGTGCCTTGATTATTTAGGCGACATGACGTGGGCAGGACGTGAGGCGCTGAAGGAATGGTATGCGCTGATTAAATCTCGCCCATCGTTTCGCGGATTACTGGAAGATAAGGTGCAGGGTTTCAGGCCACCCAGCCATTACGACAACCCCGATTTTTGATTTCTGCGCCACGCGCACTATATACACATCACATAACAGGAGAAACCCATGCCAGAGATTACCGTTTATACCACCAAAGTGTGCCCATATTGTGTGCGTGCCAAAGATTTACTTAAGCGCAAAGGCGCTGCATTCACCGAAGTCGATGCAAGCGATGATGATGTGCGCGAAGCGATGATTGCAAAAGCTGGTGGACGCCGCACGGTGCCACAGATTTTTATCGGCAACACCCATGTGGGCGGATGCGACGATTTATATGCCTTAGATAAAGAAGGTAAGCTGGATGCTCTGCTCGCTGCGTAATTGCGGCAAGAAATCCACAGGATGTAATAATAAATATAATAATACTTGATTTTTACTTGCGGTTACTTGGCGTGGGCGCGTTTCCAGTGCTTACATCGCTGTAATCTTTGGGGAGAGTCACGTATGTGGTGGATGTTCGCACTGCCTTGGTGGAATGTAATGCAGACGCAAGCAGCACCGAATGCTGAACGTGGTGCTGCATCGCAAGTACCCGCCTCACCCCTGCTTCCTTATTATCAATGTTTAGCGACGCATGGTGACCATGCATTTGGCGTGTGGGATAGAGGTACGGGATTTTCGCTTTTTTCGGCTAATTGGGAACGTGTGACAGGCCTCGCGACAGGTGATTGCGCAGGACACGCAATGCTTGCCCGCCTGCTGACACGTGATGCGGAATTGATTGGTAATGCTCTGCAATCGATGCCTACACGGCTTGATACGCCCATGCTGTTTGAAGCACGGGCACTGGATAACACCAAAGACGATGGTGAGCGCGCCCTTGCATTTGCGATATGGCCGATGAGCAATGAAGGGCTGCATGGCAGCGTGATGGTGATGGCCAAGGATGTGGATGCGATGCGCCGCTTGCAACAGGATTATAACCAGATGAGCATGCATAAGCATGCGGCGGAAAAAGGGCGCAACAGCTTTTTATCGAATATGAGCCATGAGTTACGCACACCACTGAATGCCATCATGGGCTTTTCGGAAATGATGCAATCGAAAATGTTTGGTGATGTGGGGCATCCCACCTACGAAGAATACATCAATGACATTCATGGCTCGGGCCAGCATTTGCTGGGTAAAATAAATGATTTGCTTGATATTGCTTCGATCGACCAGAATCAATTGACGCTGGATGATGAAGAAATTAGCCTTGCTGAGATTGTGCGTGATGTGGTGGAAGCGTTTTCGCATAGCGCGTTTGAGCGCAATATTAAAATCGTCTGTGACCTGCCGAAAGAGGAAATTGTTGCTATTATGGATCGCCGCAAGGTGATTTGTATTCTGTCGCACTTCATCAATAATGCGCTGCGCCATAGTGGATCGGATACTTCTGTTACGCTGGTATGCCGCGTACACCGCACGCAAGGGCTGATTATTTCGGTACGTGATCAAGGCGAAGGTATTGGTTCGGCACGGCTAGCAAACATCGTTAAAGCGCTTCAAAGCCCTGAAACCTATTTCGCTATGGATAGCGAGGGTATTGGGCTTGGTTTATCACTCGCAAAAGAGCTTGCCGCGCGCCATGATGGCACGGTGAGTATTGATTCGATTAAGCACAAGGGCACTGTAACCTCGCTTGTGCTGCCGCCAGAGCGTGTGGTGAAAGGGCTTGGCACAGGTAACGGCAGGCGCGGCATACACCTCGCTAAGCGCTAGAGCGTTCTTGTAATCGGGCCTGTTTCATGCTGATATGCTAGAATGGATACACTTCAACAGAAAATACTGAATGCAGCGCTACCGCATATTGCGTTTGATGGCTGGACACTCGCAACGTTAGCCCGGGCTGCACGTGCGGCTGGCTTGCCCGAAGCGGAAGCCACGCGCGCCTTTCCTGGCGGCGTGATGGATGCCATAGAAGCCCACTCGCACCATGCAGATGAACAGATGATTTACACCCTGCGTAACGACTATTTGCTTAGCACCATGAAGGTGCGCGAGCGCATTGTCACGGGTGTAATGGTACGACTTCGCCAAGCGACACCGCACCGCGAAGCTGTGCGGCGCGCTATGGGGCATTTGGTGCTGCCGTGGAATGCTGCGCGAGCACTCGCGATGCTGCATAAAACGGTGGATGCCATCTGGCATGAAGCGGGGGATACGGCGACGGACTGGAATTATTATTCAAAACGTATTTTGCTTGGTAAAGTTTATATGAGCACGCTCTATGCATGGCTAGAAGATGACAGTGCAGATTTACGCGATACGGAAGCGTTTCTGGCACGGCGTATTGAAGCCGTGATGCAGATCGAAAAATATAAAGGCAAAGCCAAAAAAGCCTGCACAGATGCAGGGGCGATGATGAGCCAGTGGATGCCGTTTAAGCGGGCGTAATTATTCTGTTATGCGGCTTATAAATGTGCGCACACGGGGTGCGAGTAGCAGCGTAAGTGGAAAATTCACTGCAAATCCAATTGTAAAATGATGCAGCCAGTTCGCAACAAATGCGGCATTGAATCCGTCGTCGACAGAGGTGATTCCGATTGCCATGGCGAACGTCATGCATAACGACATGATGCAAGAACCAATGATATGCGCAAAGCGCCTTGGGATTTTAGATTTGGTTTGGGTCATTATTAATGTGCAATTAATGGGGTGGATGCAAGCATGGAAGGTTTAAGCCAAGGTGCTGCACCTGGCAAGAGTTCTGGCGCATGCAAAATCTTGGCATCGGGCGTATTGACGGCGTAATACAGCACTGAGCCAGAAATCATGGAAATGCGTCGGAATCTTTGGCTGTTTAAGCGCGAGAGCTTGCGGGTGAGTTGCTCGAAAAGCACTTCAGTATCCATACCGCAATCGCCGTCTTCTTCGAGTACTAAATCGCAGAATTCCATGTGCGGAACGCAGGCGAAATAATTGCTTATTTTGTAATTCTTGCGCTGTACGCGCACCATCGCCAAATCGCTGACGCGGGTTTCGGGTCTGTATTCGGTATAATCGGCTAGGTTTTTGATAGAGCGGTAACTGCGTCGCTTTTTGAGCCATACTTGATAATCGGCAGTAGTTACTTTGGTCATTTCTACACCAAAAATACTATAGTCGTTGCAGATGGTGAAATCCGGCCCCTGCCCTTGGCGGTTTTTAATGAGATCGACCGGCAGATGAAATAATCCGTGATGGGTGAGGATAGAAAAATACTGAATCAGACAGCCAATTTCGATTTTATCCTGATCGGGCACACGGGCGTGGATTAGCTCGGCGAAGCAACGCTCGAGCTCTGCATTTGAAAAGACCGACTTGTAGAATAACGGTCGCGCCATAGTATTTGCATACTATATTTTGTTATTTATTGCGAGTTTTATTCTATATGTAGAATAATTACTTATATTTACTCTAATTACTTCAACTAATTAGACGATTTACTTTAGGTTTTACCAGAACATAAAAAAAGCCGAGTATCCATTCGGAACTCGGCTTTTTGCTAGAGAAACAGCGGTTACATGTGAATCACGCGTCCGTAAGCATCGAGCACGGATTCATGCATCATTTCTGATAATGTTGGATGCGGGAAGATGGTGTGCATTAGATCTTCTTCGGTAGCTTCCATGGTTTTCGCAAGCACGAAACCCTGAATCATTTCGGTTACCTCAGCACCTACCATGTGTGCGCCGAGAAGCTCGCCCGTTTTGGCATCGAAGATGGTCTTGACCAAACCTTCTGGCTCGCCAAGGGCAACCGCTTTGCCGTTGCCCATGAAGGGAAAGCGACCCACTTTCAATTCGTAACCTTTTTCTTTGGCGGCGCGCTCGGTGAGGCCCACGCTTGCCACTTGCGGATTGCAATAGGTGCAGCCAGGGATGTTTTCTTTTTTCATTGCGTGCGGGTGTTTGCCTGCAATGGCTTCTACGCAAATAATCGCTTCATGGCTGGCTTTGTGGGCAAGCCATGGGGCGCCTGTCACATCGCCAATCGCATAGATGCCTGCTTCGTGGGTGCGCATACATTCATCGGTCATGATATGGCCACGTTCGATTTTTACTTTGGTGCCTTCCAGCCCTAAATTTTCGGAATTACCTACGATGCCTACCGCCATTATCACGCGGTCGACTTTTAGTTTTTCTTCTTTGCCATCTTTGCCCTTGAGGGTTGCGGTGACACTGTCTTTGCCCTTCTCAAGCTTAGTGACGGTGGTGCTGGTTAGGATTTTCATGCCCTGTTTCTCAAACGCTTTGTGCGCGAATTTGGAAATGTCGTCATCTTCCACGGGAAGGACTCTATCCATTACCTCGACCACGGTCACATCAGCCCCCATGGTTTTGTAGAAGCTTGCGAACTCGATGCCGATTGCGCCGGAGCCCACTACCAAGAGCGATGCTGGCATGGTTTCTGGCACCATGGCTTCTTTGTAGGTGACAATCAGTTTTCCATCTGGCTCGAGCCCCGGAAGGGTGCGCGCCCGCGCGCCTGTGGCGATTATGATATGCTTGGCTTCGATATCGGCTACTTTTTTATCATCTTTAGTGACGCTAAGTTTACCTTTGCCCGCAAGTTTGGCTGCGCCATCATATACTGTCACCTTGTTTTTTTTCATTAGCCCGACAATGCCTTTATTCATTTGCGCCGAAACACCGCGCGAGCGTTCAACGATTTTTTTCAAATCGAAACTTGGTTTGCTCGCCGATAATCCAAACGCATCGAGATGGTTCAAATGCTGATAAATCTCTGCCGAACGCAGCAGGGCTTTAGTAGGGATACAGCCCCAGTTGAGGCAAATGCCGCCGAGATGTTCACGCTCTATCAGCGCTGCTTTCATGCCGAGTTGGCTTGCGCGAATGGCGGCCACGTAGCCCCCTGGGCCACCGCCAATAATTGCTACATCATAAATATCTGCCATAATTTTCTCCGTTTAGTGCTTACCACACATCGGGGTCGATGGTGAGTTTGGGCTTGGTTGGTTGTGCAGGTGGCTCAGTGAGTGACACGCCGCTTGCGTTTGAGGACAAGAATTTGGGCGGCTGGGGTGGGGAATCCACCTTCACTCTCGGTGTCGCCGATAATTCCAGCTCTAGGCGCTTTTTGACTATGTAGCCCTCGCTGCTCGACGGTGAAACCATAGAACCGCGCTTGCAGTTCGGGCATAACTCGGCAACGCCGTTGCGACGCCAGAAACTGTAAAGAGGGCCGGGTATTACGAAGGTTAGCCATATAAACCATTCCATTCCTTTGCTGCCACGCAGCTGTTTTTTTCCTCTACCTTCGTAGCCACACAGTGTGCAGATACGTTCTCCCATGCTTACGCAAACATAAGAATAGGGTTTTCAATGTAATGCTTCAGAATTTGAAGGTATTCCGCCCCAAGTGCGCCATCGACTGCGCGGTGATCGACGGATAATGTGAGGTTCATGACATTCACGGCGGTAAAGTTGCCATTCTTTACTTTCACCACTTCTTCGCCAGCACCTACAGCTAAAATACAGGCTTGAGGCGGGTTGATGATGGCTTGGAAGGTTTTGACGCCATACATACCCAGATTGGAAATCGAAAAACCACCACCCTGGAATTCTTCGGGCTTGAGTTTATTGTCGCGCGCTCGGGCGGCTAAATCTTTCATTTCAGTTGAAATCTGCGCGAGGGACTTTTGATCCGCATTACGCACGATGGGGGTTATTAGGCCGCCTTCGGTTGCAACGGCAACCGAAATATCGACATTATTATATTGCACTATCGCATCATCATACCATGACACATTACAGTTTGGTTTGTCGCGCAAGGCAAGGGCAGTGGCTTTGATGACCATGTCATTGACAGAAAGCTTAAGAGGCTTTCCATCTTTCCCTGCTTTTTTAGCGGCGAAATCATTGAGTTGCTGGCGAGCTGCAAGCAATGCATCTATCTCACACTCTACGGTTAGATAAAAATGCGGCACCTGCTGTTTGGATTCAAGCAAACGACGCGCAATCACTTTGCGCATGGACACGTTTGGCACCTGCACAAAGTCAACAGGATTGCGCCGTATTGAACCGCTGCGACCACCACCCGCTTCCACATCGGCACGTAGAATGCGCCCGTGAGGGCCTGTGCCAATCACGGTTGATATATCAATGCCTTTTTGAGCGGCCACGCGCTTGGCAAGAGGTGAGGCTTTGACGCGACCACCTGAAGATGCGACTGAAATTGCTGGTGCAGCGATGGGGGCTGCAGGTGCTTTACTAGCAACGGGTGCAACGCTTGGGGCTGCAACTGGCGCAGCGGAAGCAGCGGTTGCGGCAGGCGCTGAGGCAGCTTCTGCTTTTGGCGCAGGCGCTTCTTTGGGTTTCCAGCTATCCAGTGCTTTTTTATCTTCCCCTTCGGCTAAAATAAGGGCGATGGGCTGATTGACTTTCACGCCTTCGGTGCCTGCGTTGACAAGGATTTTGCCCATTACCCCCTCATCGACCGCTTCCACTTCCATGGTGGCTTTATCGGTTTCGATTTCTGCAATTACTTGGCCTGATTTGATTACATCGCCCTCTTTTTTGAGCCATTTGGCAAGGTTGCCTTCTGTCATGGTAGGAGATAGGGCGGGCATTAATACTTCTATTGGCATTGTCTTGTCCTTTGTTTTTCGCCGCTTACGCTGGCAATGAGACTATCGTAATTCAAATATCACCGTAACGCTTGAGCGCAAATCCTGCTCTCCCGTTGGGGGTGCGACGGCTTGGTCGCCAGCCGCACCTTCGGCCATGGCGGCTTTTGCCATCATAAGCATGGGTTGTGGTTGGTAATTGGGCACTTCACTTTCGTTGATTTGGTACACGCCTGCAATGCGTGCACCTGCAGCTTCGGCCATATAATCGGCTTTGGTACGGGCGTTGCGAATGGCATCGCCTAGCATTTCTTCACGCAGTTTATCGGGATTGGAAAGGGTATAACTGGTATTGATAAGCTGGCCATATTCCTGCTGATTATTTTCCTCCAAACCGCTTGCCATGAGTTGTTCCACTACATCGGCAGTTTTTGTGATGTCAGCTACTTTAACATCGATGGAGGATTGCATGCGATAGCCGCGAAACTCTTGTTTATTATTTTCCCACACATAATAAGGCTGTACGGAGGAAGATTGGGTAGTTAAATGTTTGCGCTCAATCCTGTTTTTATCGGCTATTGCGAATAACTTTTTGAGCTTTGCATCGTGGCGGGCTTTGACGACTGCCATTTTCATATCGGTTGCGCCGATTGTTACAATCACATGCGCTTCATCGGGTATCACCTTACGTTCGGCTTTGCCTGTTACAGTGATGGAGCGCACTGGAATCATCTCTGCACGGGCGGCGGAGGCAATCGCAAAGATGCCCAGAATTACAAATCCTAGAAAATTACGCATGATGATTTCCTTATGCAGCTTTACCGATAGGTTGGCAGATATCGCGCGCAGCGCTTGCGATATCTTCAACCGATGGCAGGGCTAGTTTTTCTAAGTTCGCAGCGTATGGCATCGGTACATCCTTGCCAGTCACACGCACCATCGGAGCATCGAGTTCATCGAACAAATCTTCCATTGCAATGGCAGCGATTTCGGAACCGATGCCAGCAACTGGCCAGCCCTCTTCCACCGAAATTAGGCGGTGTGTTTTGCGTACGGAGTCGATGATGGATTGCTTATCGAGTGGGCGCAATGTGCGTAAATCAATCACTTCGGCATCGATGCCTTGCTTGGCAAGCTGTTCTGCTGCTTCGAGCGCCATGCGCACACAGATGGAGAAAGTCACAATGGTAACATCTTTGCCTGCGCGACGCACGAGTGCTTTGCCGATAGGCACGATATGGTCATCGCCTTCTGGCACTTCAAATTGCGAGCCGTACATCACTTCGTTTTCAAGGAATATCACTGGGTTTGGATCGCGAATGGCGGCTTTAAGCAAGCCCTTGGCATCGGCTGCATCATAGGGCGCTATCACTTTAAGTCCTGGGCAATGGGCGTACCAGCTTGCATAGCATTGCGA
The DNA here is from genome assembly GCA_027489915.1 of Rickettsiales bacterium. Taxonomy (GTDB): domain Bacteria; phylum Pseudomonadota; class Alphaproteobacteria; order Rickettsiales; family UBA3002; genus JAIXZB01. The sequence goes on from JAIXZB010000028.1 coordinate 33,141, forward strand.
ATGCTGGGCAGCCACGCGTGACGCCGCACCATTTGGGCCACGAAACACGATTGGGCATTTGATTTGACCACCTGACATGTAGAGTGTTTTGGCCGCAGAGTTGAGGATTTGGTCTATCGCCTGCATGGCGAAGTTCCATGTCATGAATTCGACCACTGGCTTCAGGCCCATCATCGCGGCACCTACACCAATGCCCGCAAATCCTTGTTCGGTAATAGGGGTGTCTATCACACGCTTGGCGCCAAATTCCTGAAGCAGGCCTTGGGTAACTTTGTAGGCACCCTGATATTCTGCCACTTCTTCGCCCATCACGAATACTTCTTCGTCGCGGCGCATTTCTTCTGCCATGGCATCGCGCAGGGCATCACGTACGGTTGTCATTGTCATAAGCTCTTCTCCCTATTGCGTGATGTCTGTCCAAAGCTCGGAAATTTCTGGCTCTGGTGATTCTTTGGCGAATTCAGCGGCATCGTTAATCACCGCTTTCACTTCATCTTCGATTTTCTTGAGCGCGCCCTCATCGCTCAATTTCTCTGAAAGCATTTTCTCGCGCAGGGTATTGATGGGATCGCGCTGCTCTTTGAAACTTTCAACCTCTTCCTTACTGCGGTATTTCGCTGGATCAGACATTGAGTGGCCACGGTAACGGTAGGTATTTACCTCGAGCAATAGCGGACCTTTGCCGCTGCGCACATATTCAACAGCTTCCACCCCTGCCTCATAGACTTTCAGCACATCCATACCATCCACCTTGCGGCCAGGGATGCCGAATGGTTCGCCTGATTTGAACAAATCGAGCGAACCATGGTGGCGCTTGACGGAAGTTCCCATCGCATATTCGTTATTTTCAATCACAAAGATAATAGGAAGCTGCCAGAGTGCTGCCATGTTATAGGTTTCATAGACCTGACCCTGATTCGCTGCGCCATCGCCGTAATAACAGAAGCTGATATTATCGTTGCCACGGTATTTGTGAGCGAATGCAATGCCCGCACCGAGTGGCACGGATGCACCCACGATACCGTGACCGCCGTAAAAATGTTTCTCAACTGAAAACATATGCATCGAGCCGCCCTTGCCTTTTGACACACCATCGATGCGGCCTGTTAGTTCGGCCATGATGCCTTTAGGATCCATTCCGCAGGCGAGCATGTGACCGTGATCGCGGTAGGTGGTGATGACGCAATCGCCTTCTTTGCTTGCGGCTTGCAGACCTATGACCACCGCTTCTTGGCCAATATAGAGATGACAGAAACCGCCGATTAAACCCATTCCGTAGAGCTGTCCTGCTTTTTCTTCGAAACGGCGAATGAGCAGCATGCTTTTATATAGCTCAAGCATTTTTGCCTTCGACAGCGCAGATGCCGAAGAACCGTTGGAGCGCAGTGGCTCGACATTATTTTTTGCGGCGGGTTTTGCCATGCATTTCCTCCCTGATGTGCGATTAGGATGCACATGTTTTTTTCGATGCCATAAAAGCAGTCGCACCTTTGTAGCTATCTTCGCGTGAAGTACAAGCAAAAACCCGCAGAATCCTGCGGGTTATAGTGCAGTGCAGCAATGTGGATTTTACGTAAGGTTAGGCGCTTAATCCAAAGCTGTGGCCAGCCGCCACCTCAGGGGTGGTAGGGGGGGCTTTGGATGAATCTTGCTGCGCGGGTTGCATATTGGTTGCCTGTGCACCTTGTGCAGCGCCCGATTGTTGGGCCTGCACTAAAGCCTGTTGCATGTTAGGATCACGTGGGGCGTTTTGTGTAACAGCAGCGGCTGATGGCGCGGCAACAGCTTGCTGAGGCGCTGGAGCGTCGGCAGCAGGTGGCGTGAACCCTGCCATAGTATCGCCCGCTACGGGTGTGCTTGGTCTAGTGAAGCGATTAATTATTGCACTGCCTAGCGCCGTTGCTGTTTGACGCAATGTTGTCTCTTGCAAATGCTCTGGAACACCTGCTGCTTTCTGGGCGGCAACAACACCTTCTTCTGCTGCAGTTCCTGTAACGAACCCACCCAAGCTGCTTGCAGTGGTTGCAGCACCACCAGCAACGACGGCTGCGAATTGTGCATCCGAAATTTTACCCTGCGCGTGTTCTGCTCTTGCTTCATTAATGTTCATTGCAGCCATTCCGCCAGCTACTGCAGCGCCCACAAGGGGAACCTTAGATAATAATCTACCACCAAAACGGCGAGCCAGCTGCCCAATACCAGGAGCATGTGCCGCATCTTCAGCCGCGTGTGCGGCGGCATTTGCTACTCCACTTGCAGGCGCTGCAGATGGTACTTGAGGTGAACTACCTTGTGGCCTGAAAATAAAATCAGGATCTGCATTTTTTACTGGCGCCTGTGATGGTGATGCAGATGCCTGAGAAGGCGCTGATGTTGGTGCCGCTGGTGCGCGGTAATCTGCTGGAAGCTCCACCCGAACTCCATTGTAACCATCTCCACCAACAACTTGGCGCGGTTGCGCTGCTGATTCAGTACCCGATGCGCTTTGTCGAACAAATGGCCCCTGCTCACCTGCCGCTACCGGCCTATCAGGGGTTGTTTGCGCTGTGCTTGGAGTAACGCGTTCAGGTTGCTCTGGCACAGGCGGTGTTGATTGCGGAACTTCACGAGCAGCTAAGCCGTGCTGACCGCCGAGTCCACCTTCTCGACCCAATATAATGGGCTTGGGAGCAGATGTGGCTGGCGTAGATGGCTGAACACTTGCATTGTTGCGCGCGCGCATTTCCCTTATTTGCCCTGGGGTCAACCTTACATCATCTGCATTCATTTGCGCTGTGGTTCTTGCTGGTGGCTCTGTAGCAGATGCTTGTATTTTTTCGGCAGCTTCATTCATACGCGCTTGAATTGGATCTGCGGGTCTTACGATTGGTTCAACAGGGCGAGGCATTTCTGCATTATGCTGCGCAAGCATGCGTGCAGCCGCATCTCTGAATTCACCGCCTGTTTCTGCTGCTGCACTTGCTGTGCGGCTAGGTGAAGACGGCTGAAGTGGTTGCCTTAAAAGCGCTGCCTCTGTTGCAGTAGGTGATGGAGCACGTGGTGGTTCGGCTGCTGCCATAGCGCGGCCAAGACCACTATCTGGTGCTATTGGCGCTGTGGGAGCATACTGCACAGGTGCTCTATCTGGCATATTGCCAGTAATGCGTGTGTTGCCATCTGCATCAACAGCAACCCTTGCTCCACCATCGGCGTTAATACCCGTGACATCACGTACTATAGTTGCAGCCTGAGGTGAGGCTCCTGTTTGTGCAAGTGAGCTGTTTATTGCAGCTTGAGCGATATCTCCGCCTTGGCGCTGCGCTATACGGCGGGCTTCTACTTTTTGTGCCGCAGGTTCGAGTTGGGCTCCGCTTAATGTTTGATTGAAATTACCTGTGTTTATAGCAGATTGCGTGTTTACTCCCAAGCCTGCAATGCTGCCTGCTGCATCGCGTTTTAGGCTTGTCAGCATAGCTTCAGCTTCGCGCCCAGTGAATCCTTGCAGTGCTTGCTGAGTTTGGCGCCCCACTACGGTTGACATTGACACCCTTACATCACCAGGGTTTGCGCCTGCCGTAATACTTACATCAATTCGGGTACCAGAAAGACCCTCATGCTGATAAGAAAATTTGCCTGGTTCTGTCTGCGTAATGCTAATGGGGCCATTACGGCTCGTTTGCCCCACGGCAAGCGTGGGATGCATGGCTTCTGCCGCTATAGTATGCGCAGGTGCGCCAAGGCGTGTTTCAATATCCGCCGCTGCAGTAGCGGGGTTGCGCACTATGGGATCTGGTGTTGCCTGAGGTGCGACTTGCTGCAAAAGGCTTGGCTGCGAAATGCGCGCATTTGGACCAGGTGTTACGTTCGCATAGGTGGCACGCATGTGCGCATCTGGATCTACACCTGCAGGTAATTTTACGGTTTGAAAGGATCTATCGCCGCCCAAGTGATTAACAACACTTTCGGGATATATATTGTTGGCGCCTGTGGCGCGCTGTAATGCATCAAAATTACTGAAATGGTCTACTGATCCCGGAATAGAGTTGGGATTTATTGCACCGTTTTGGATAGCACGACCGAACGCATCACCTACATCGCGCGAGAATATAAGGGTTGAAGTGCCATCAGGCTGACGCACCACGTAATATCCCATTCCCATTATGGATTTTTTTTCAGCGTTAGCCACTTCACCCTCATGCTTTTTTTACAGCATGGGGCAAAATGGTTAAAATGCCGTTAAATTTACTTCATCAACATCACTTCGCCAGGGCGGCTTACGCCTAGCATGCGGCGCATTTGTTCATCGAGTAAATCTAGGTCGATGGAGCCGTCGCGTAGGCGTACTACACGAGATTCAAGGCGTTCGCGCTTAGATTTTGTTTCGGCCAGCTGCTTTTTCAAGCTTTGCAACTCTTGCTGTTCACGCACCAATGCATAAAGCCCGCGTTCGCCGTGGAAGGTATGAAACCCAAGGTAAAATATGGCGCAGACAAGCAGAAGGGGGCGTGTGAAACGCCTGACGCATGAGCTGCACTGTGCGATGGACATCGCCAGCAAGGGGGCACCTTCCTTCAGTTTTTTCATCTTGGCTTATCCGAGCGTTCAGTGACTTGATGCACTTTAGGCCTGTATTTATGCAGAAGTTATAACAGGTTGGACGGAGTTTTTACAGCATATTTGTGAACTGGAATTCATCTAAATGCACTGGGTTGCAAACCTGTCACACCCTGTATCCGCGAGATTGATGCACAGCGCACTTCGCATTATTTTACGATAGTATAGATTTTCCAGCATACAACGCTGATTTACCAAGAATTTCTTCAATTCTTAGCAGTTCATTGTACTTCGCCGTGCGATCGGTGCGGCAGGGTGCGCCAGTTTTGATTTGGCCACAATTGGTAGCCACCGCAAGCTGCGCGATAGTCGCATCTTCGGTTTCACCCGAACGGTGCGACATGATAGCGTTATAGCCCGCCGCCTGCGCCATGCGCACGGCCTCTAGCGTTTCAGTTAAGGTACCGATTTGGTTGACTTTCACAAGCAAGGCATTGGCCAAACCATCTTTAATGCCCTTGGCAAGAATCGTTGGGTTGGTGACAAACAAATCATCACCCACGAGCTGGATTTTGCTGCCCAGACGCTCGGTTGCTAGTTTCCAGCCCGCATGGTCATGCTCGCCCATGGCATCTTCGATGGAGAAAATGGGGAAGTTGCTGATGAGGTTTTCGTAGTATGCGACCATGCCCTCACCGTCCAAGGTTTTTCCTTCACCTGTGAGATGGTACGTGCCGTTTTTGCAGAATTCGCTGGATGCAGCATCGAGCGCCAGTACCACTTCATCACCCACCTTGAAGCCTGCCTGCTCGATGGATTTGGAGATAAACTCAAGCGCGTCATGGGCGCTTTTAAGGTTGGGGGCAAAACCGCCCTCATCGCCAAGACCAGTGTTATGGCCTGCCTGTTTGAGGGATTTTTTAAGGGCATGGAAAATTTCTGCGCCGATACGTATCGCTTCGCTCATCGAAGTTGCGGCAACGGGCATCACCATAAATTCCTGAATATCGATGGGGTTATCGGCATGCGCGCCGCCATTGATAATGTTGAGCATGGGCACAGGAAGCAGCGTTGCCCCCTCGCCGCCGATATAGCGAAATAGGGGTTGCTTGGCAGAAATTGCAGCAGCCTTAGCAATGGCGAGCGACACGCCCAACATGGCATTCGCGCCGAGTTTGGCTTTATTCTCGGTGCCATCAAGCGTAATGAGTGCAGCATCAATTGATTGCTGATTAGATGCATCCTGACCAATAAGTGCAGTTGCAATTGCCGTGTTCACATTTGCAACTGCTTTTTGCACACCTTTGCCGAGATAACGCGAGCCATCACCATCGCGCAGCTCAAGCGCTTCATGAACGCCTGTGGATGCACCCGATGGCACCGCCGCGCGGCCAAAGGATCCATCGGCTAGGGTTACATCGACCTCCACCGTAGGGTTGGCGCGGCTATCAAGGATTTCACGAGCATGGATATGGGTGATGACGGTCATAGGAATCTCTTTGGCTAAGACATTACGTGGAATGTCGCTTACTTGGCTTTGGTGAGCCGGTCAATTTCCATCAGTTTTTCCACAAGGGCGGGCAGCTCGTGCAGCTTCACCATGTTGGGCCCATCGCTTGGGGCATTATCAGGGTCGTTGTGGGTTTCCATGAATACGCCTGCAACGCCTACTGCAACGGCGGCGCGGGCGAGTGTGGGCACAAAGCGTCTATCGCCGCCACTACTGGTGCCCTGGCCGCCTGGTTGCTGCACGGCGTGGGTGGCATCCATGATGATGGGATAGCCCGTTTCGGCCATAATCGGCAGACTGCGATAATCTGTTACTAGTGTATTATAGCCAAAACTTGCCCCGCGTTCGGTGAGCAGGATGTTGGTGTTGCCAGAATCTGCCACTTTTGCGGCAACATTTTTCATGTCCCACGGGGCTAGGAACTGGCCTTTTTTGATGTTCACCACACGGCCTGTTTGCGCAGCAGCTATCAATAAATCCGTCTGGCGGCAGAGAAATGCAGGGATTTGCAGGATGTCGATTACAGGTGCGAGGAGTGCGCACTGCTCGCGCTCATGCACATCGGTCAGCACGGGCAGTTTGAAGGTATTTTTTACTTCCTCAAACACCGCAAGTGATGCCTCAAGTCCCATACCACGTTTGCCTTTGAGGCTGGTGCGGTTGGCTTTATCGAAAGAGGTTTTGTAAATAAGACCGATACCAAGTTTTTGCGCCATAGTTGCCAAGGTTTCGGCCATCATCATGGCGTGATCGCGCGATTCCATTTGGCACGGCCCCGCAATAAGTACGAAGGGTAAATCATTGCCGAAGGTGACGTTGCCTGTTGTTACATGCACTGTTGGATGCATTACGCCGCATCCTTTTCTTTGGTTTTGCTGAAGTCTTTGGAGGCTTTCACAAAAGAAGCGAAAAGTGGGTGGGCATCGAAGGGGCGGGATTTGAATTCGGGGTGGAACTGCACGCCGACAAACCATGGGTGGCCCTTGATTTCGACTATTTCGGGCAGTTTACCATCGGGCGATAGACCTGAGAACACCACACCATGCTTGGCGAAATCTTCGGCGTAATTGATGTTTACTTCATAGCGGTGACGGTGGCGTTCGCTGATATCACCTGCGCCATAGATTTTGGCAGCCAAGGTGCCAGAAGCGATACGGCAAGGGAATGCGCCAAGGCGCATAGTGCCGCCTAAATCGGAGTCTTTGCTTCGCGTCTGTGTTTTACCGTGTTGCTTCCATTCCGTCATGAGGCCAACAAGCTGGCCGCGCGCATCTTTGGTTACGGGGCCGCCAAGTTCGCTTGAAGTCGCGTCTTTCACGCCGAGCAAGTTGCGCGCCATTTCGATGACGGCGATTTGCATGCCGTAGCAAATGCCAAGGTAGGGAATTTTATTTTCGCGCGCATAGGTGACAGCATTGATTTTGCCTTTTACACCCTCTTCGCCAAACCCACCAGGGACGAGAATTGCATCGACATCGCCGAGTTTTTCTGCGGCGTCGCCTTTTTCGAAAATGCGGGCGTTTATCCAGCGCACATTGACACGCACATTGTTTTCAATACCTGCGTGGTCGAGTGCTTCGGTAAGGGATTTATAGGTATCGCCGATGGAAGTGTATTTGCCCACCATAGCGATGGTCACTTCGCCACGCGGCGATTCGAATCGCTTAACAACGGTTTCCCATTGCGAAAGAGCGATTTCTTTTTTCGATTTAATGCCGAAATGCTTGAGCACTTGTGTATCGAGCCCCTCATGATGGAGGTTGAGGGGTACTTTATAAATGGATGTCGCATCCAGTGCGGAGATAACACATTCTTCTTTTACGTTGCAAAACTGCGCGATTTTCTTTTTCTCGTTCACAGGAATCTCGCGGTCGGCACGGCAAAGTATGAAATCGGGCTGGATACCGATAGAGCGCAGCTCTTTGACCGAATGCTGGGTAGGTTTGGTTTTCAGCTCACGTGCTGCGGCGATATAGGGCAAAAGCGTTACATGCATATACAGCACTTTATCGCGCCCAAGCTCATAGCCTAACTGGCGGATGGCTTCGAAAAAAGGCAAGCCTTCGATGTCCCCTACGGTGCCGCCGATTTCGCAGAGTACGAAATCTTCTTTCTCTGCATCGCGACGAATGAACTCTTTAATGAGGTTAGTAACGTGAGGGATAACCTGCACGGTGCCGCCCAGATACTCGCCTTTGCGCTCTTTAGAGAGCAAGTTGGAATAGACTTGGCCGGTAGTGATGTTATCCGATTTTTTGGCATCCACCCCTGTGAAGCGCTCGTAATGGCCTAAATCTAGATCGGTCTCAGCACCATCCTCAGTCACAAACACTTCACCGTGCTGGGTGGGGTTCATGGTACCAGGATCAACGTTCAAATATGGGTCGAGCTTGCGCAAGCGCACTTTAAATCCACGTGATTGTAGCAGGCTTGCAAGGGAGGCAGCCGAAAGCCCCTTACCGAGGGAGGAAACCACACCACCTGTGATAAATATAAAGCGTGCTGGCATACCTATTGCTCTGTCGGAACGCTGGGTTGCGACTTCTCTTTTGGTTCTTTGGAATCTGATTCTTTATCTTCGTCTGCTTTGGCTTTCTTTGTATCCGATGACTTTGCATCATCTGCAGGAACAGTAGGCTTCGAATCCTCACTGGTCGCTTTAATTTTATCAACAATCGAAGTGCTGCTGTGGCTCGATGCGATAATGCCAAGTACTAAGCTGTTGACAATAAACAAGGTAGCAAGAATTGCTGTGGTGCGGGTTAAGAAGTTGGCTGTTGCGCGGCCCGACATAAAGTTTGAACCACCGCCTGAACCAAGGCCAAACCCATCCGATTCACTGCGCTGAATAAGCACCATTCCAATGAGTGCCAACGAAATCAACACATGAATAACCAACAAAACCGTTTCCATTACCCTTAATCCCTTATGTTTTATGTGTCACTGCGCTTGCAGAGGTCAATATAGAGGCGAACTGAGTGGCATCTAAGCTTGCACCTCCAACCAGCGCACCATCTACACCATGAAGCGATAAGATAGACGATGCATTCGCTGCATTGACCGAGCCTCCATACACAACGTGTGGGGGTCTGTCACGCGTTTGTTCGTGTGTGTGCAACGCTTGCTTGATGCATGCATGGGCTGCAATGATATCCTCGCCACTTGGAGTAAGTCCTGTGCCGATTGCCCATACTGGCTCGTAGGCCACAATGAATACATGCGAAGTGTAGGGAACAGATCCTGCAATCTGGGCGCGCAGAGTATTCAGGGTTTCGCCAGCCTCGCGCTGCTCTTTTGTTTCGCCTATGCAAATAATCGGAATGAGCCCTGCGTTTGCAGCAGCGAGTGATTTTTCGGCAATATCTTCGCATTTTTCATAGCATCCTGCGCGGCGCTCTGAATGCCCCAGTATTACGTAACGAGCGCCAGCGCTGGCAATCATTTCTGCACTTATGCTTCCTGTGTGCGGGCCATGTGCGCTTGCATGGCAATCCTGTGCGCCAATTGCCAGCGTGATAGGCGTTTCGGCAACTGCCTGGGTAATCCACAACGCAGGTGGGCACAATATGGTTTGAATGGATTCTGGCAGAGATTCAAGTGTCGACTTTAGGGCAGCTATCCACGCTGAAACGCGCGCTGCATCGCCGTGCATTTTCCAATTTGCTATGATGTGCATGAGGTGTCGTAGCACAGTCACATTGCGCTTGCCAAGCCCTAAGCTGTTATAATCGCTCGGGTTAGGTTTGACTTCACGCGAGCATGCTGTAGATGTCTTGCAAGTTATATATTGTAAAAGGACTTTACATGCTTTCGACAATGCGCAAGGGCGTTTCTACCATTTTTGCCAAGGCACTGATGATTTTGCTGGTGCTATCATTTGCATTGTGGGGTGTGGGAGATATGATTCGCCAAGGCGGCACGCAGAGCGTTGCGAAAGTTGGCGATTCACGGATTTCTCCACAAGAATTCAATGAGCGCATGGCGCGTGCCAAGGCGCAAATGCAAGGTATGCCAGAGGAAATGCTTAACTCTTCTATGATGCGCACTCAGGTATTGCAGGGTATGGTACAGCAACTTTTGTTGTTGCAGGAATCAAACCGTATTGGCCTGAAAATCAATGATGATATTATTGCACAAGTTATCCGCGAAAATCCACAATTTCAGGATAAAAATGGGTCATTTAGCGAAATCAGATTTTTAAGTTTTCTGCAAAATAACCGCGTTTCTGAGGCTGGCTTTATTGCAACCATCCGCAATGATGTTGAATCAGCGAGTGTGCTGCAAACCCTTGACATGCCTGAATCGCTGCAGTTTCAGACATTAAATAATGTACTGGCATTGGCGAAACGGCAATCGAGAAGTGCGGATATATTTATCATTCCGCAAACCAAGATTGAGAAAAAGGAACCAAGTGACAAAGCGCTAAACGCTCTTTATGAAACCATAAAAGCGGATTACATGGTGCCTGAAACACGCAGTATTTCCTATATCGTGGCTGATGTAACCGCTATCAACGCGGCTATCAGCAAAAATATATCTGAAGAAGCTATCGCAGATCGTTATGCAGCAGAAAAAGATGCGCTTGGGAAACCAGAAACCCGTGATGTGATGCAATATTTATTTGCTGATAAAAAATCAGCAAAAGCGGCTGCAGCAGCACTTGCAGGTGGTTCAACAGATTCTGTGATAGCTAAGGATTTTGGTCTGAAAAATGGCAAGCCTGTTGTGATGAATGCTATTACGGCGGATGCGTTACCTGATGCAGTATCGGCTATTGTTTTTGATGCCCCCGAAAAGGGGTTCACTCCTCCTGTCAAAACAGACTTTGGATGGAATGTTTACAAAATTACTTCGGTTACGAAGCGCACTGTGCCTAGCTTAGAATCCAGCAAAGAAACTATTCGCACCCTACTTTTCAATGAAGAAAAAGAATCTGCGCTGCACGATATCTCTTATAAAATTGAAGATGCGTTGGCAGCGGGTGATACTATTGAAGCTGCCGTTAAAAGCCTTGGATATGATGCCAAAACATTCACGATTACTGCCGATAAATCTAAACGCACCCAAGGTGAGGCTAAATCACTCGAAGCTTATGTCATTAATACGGGCTTTGCGCTTGCTGAATCTGAATTTTCTGGATTTCAGGAATATGGCAAAGCGTATGTGGCTGTGACAGTGGGATCCATTACTCCAGAAACAGCAAAACCTTTGAATGACGTTCGCACCCAAGTGCTTTCACGTTTTCATGAAAGCGAGCTCACACGGATATCAGCAGAGCATGCGGCTGCGACTGCGGCTGCACTACGCACAAGTAAAGACCCCGTTGCAGTGGCGTCCAAATCTGGAGTGAGCGTTAGATCGCTAGGGCCTGTAAGGCTTGCTGAAGCACTGGCTTCGACCAAGGATGTGGGAGGAATCCCTTCAGAACTTAGACGCCGCTTGTTTGAAACTGATCTCGGCGATATGACAACGCCCGTGCAGATGCCTAATGGTTCGTGGGCGCTGGCAAAAGTTACAAAAATTACGCAGGATACGGATTTTGCAGATACCGCCTCCCCCATTTCCCGGGAGCTGACGCCTGCACTGAATAATACGGTGTATGCGAATTATCTGCGGCATCTTACCACGCTGTATCCGGTGGATGTGAATGAAGAGCTTCTCAATGGAAGTGCTGAAAATCCATGATCCGTATTGAACCAAGTCTGGATGAATTTACTGCGCACTACAAAGCGGGCGCGCCACAGCTTGTGTGGACGCGTATCATTTCGGATCTAGAAACCCCCGTTTCGGCACTCCTAAAGCTGAATCCAAATGCGGGGGCGTGCTTTATGCTAGAATCGGTTCATGGCGGCCAAACTCGTGGGCGCTACTCTATCATTGGGTTAGAGCCTGATTTAATGTGGCGTTGCATCGGCAATCGCCCTGAAATTTCGCACACAGCACCATTTAATGAAGCATCGTTTGAGCCTGCGTGGGAAGATAGTGTGAATTCGCTACGCACGCTGATTCGTGAGCATCGCATGGAGATTCCTGAAGCACTGCCACCTATGGCGGCTGGGCTTATTGGCTACATGGGCTATGACATGGTTAAGCTGATGGAACGTTTGCCTGATACCAAACCCGATACCATTGGTATTCCCGATGCATGCTTTATTCGCCCGCGTGTGATGTTAATTTTTGATTCGGTGGCGGGTGAAATTTTTGTGGTGACCACCCTGTGGAAGCCAGAAGGTGCAGCTCAAGAGTGCTATGCAGAGGCGGTAGCGCGCATTGAGCGTATTGCGGCACAATTGCAGGGTCCTGTGGATCAGCGCAACTATTACAAAGATGTGCCAACTAGCGAAATACAATTCACTTCTAACAGCTCGCCTGAGGCGTATGATGCCATGGTGGAGCGTGCCAAAGAATATATTATCGCAGGGGATATTTTTCAGGTAGTGCCTTCGCAGCGTTTTGAAGCGCCGTTTGCGCATTCGCCTTTTGCGCTTTATCGCTCGTTGCGCCATCTTAACCCCTCGCCATTTTTGTTTTTCCTTAATTTTGGTGGCTATGCGCTTGTGGGCTCCAGCCCCGAGATTCTGGTGCGGCTGCGCGATGGGAAAGTGACCATTCGCCCGATTGCAGGAACGCGTAAACGTGGAAAAACCAAAGCAGAAGATGAAGCGCTATCTGCAGATTTACTTGCTGACCCAAAAGAGATTGCAGAGCATTTGATGCTGCTGGATTTAGGGCGTAACGATGTGGGACGCATAAGCAAGCGCGGCACTGTGAAAGTGACAGAGCAGATGATTATCGAGTATTATTCGCATGTGATGCATATTGTATCGAATGTAGAAGGCGAGCTTGATACAGAGCGTTTTGATGCGGTTGACGCACTGATGGCTGGGTTCCCTGCAGGCACCACAAGCGGTGCACCCAAAATCCGTGCGATGGAAATTATTGACGAGTTAGAGCCATGCAGGCGCAGTTTTTATGCGGGATGCGTTGGGTATTTCTCGGCCAATGGCTCAATGGATACGTGTATTACGCTTCGCACCGCTTTGGTGAAAGATGGAAAACTCTATGCGCAAGCTGGAGGCGGTGTAGTGGCAGATAGTAATGGCGCTGCGGAATATGCTGAATCGTGTAACAAGGCACGCGCTATCTTGCGCGCGGCCGTTGATGCCGCAAAGTTTGTGTGAGGGCATATGCAAAACATTCTGCTTATCGATAATTACGACAGCTTCACTTACAATCTGGTTCATTATTTTATGGAACTAGGCGCCCATGTAGATGTGGTACGCAACGATGCGCTGAGTGTTGCGGATGTGTTCGGCAAAAAGCCCGATGGGGTAGTGATTTCCCCTGGCCCCTGCTCGCCCAACGAGGCAGGTATCTGTGTGGATGTTATTAAGGCTGCACTTACAACAAAACTTCCTATTTTAGGTGTATGCCTTGGACATCAGTCGATTGGGCAGGCACTAGGTGGTAACGTGATTCGCGCACCTTATGTTATGCATGGAAAAACCAGCCGTATTCGGCACAAGAATATGGGGCTGTTTCATAGTATTGCCAACCCATTCACGGCAACGCGCTACCATTCGCTGATTGTGGAGCGTAGTTCGCTGCCCTCTTCGCTTATTGTAACGGCCGAGACCGATGACGGGCTTATTATGGGGCTACAACATGAGAGTCTGCCGCTTCATGGGGTGCAATTTCATCCTGAAAGTATTGCATCGGAACATGGACATGCGATGCTTGGAAACTTCCTGAAATCGCTGTGATGGTATCCACACAAAATACCGCAAGCCTGATAGGCGCGATGCTTGATGGCACGATAAGCGATGCAGATACGTCAGAAGCACTCATTGCCATGGCCCAGCGTGGCGAAACGGCAATGGATATTTTGGGTGCGGTGCAGGCGGTAATGGAACGTGCAGTGCCGTTTGATGCTCCTGCACATGCGGTGGATGTATGTGGCACGGGTGGCGATGGAATCCATAGCTACAATATTTCAACCGCCGTTGCCTTAGTTGTGGCTGCATGTGGTGTGCCAGTGGTGAAGCATGGAAATCGTTCCGTATCGTCGCTTTCTGGATCATCGGATGTGCTTTCGGCACTTGGAATACCCAGCAGCCTAAGCCCTGATTTTTGGCACGAGTGCCTATATACACATGGCATTGCGTTTTTATTTGCACCGCATTTTCATGCTGGTCTTGTGCGGCTCGCACCGATTCGCAAGGCGATAAGCACGCGTACTATTTTTAATGTGCTTGGGCCGTTATGTAATCCTGCGCGTATTAAACGCCAGCTTATGGGCGTTTATGCACCTTCCCTCACTACGGTTATTGCAGAGGTAATGCGTTTGCGGGAAATGGAGTCTGCTTGGGTGGTGCACGGTCATGATGGAAGTGATGAGCTAAGTATTTCTGGCCCGACAACCGTTGAAGCCGTCACCAGAAATACTGTAAAAAATATCACGATTTCTCCAGAGGATATAGGGCTTGCACGGCACCCATTAAGTGCGATCAAGGGTGGCTCGCCAGAGGTGAATGCGGCGGCAATGCTGACTTTATTTAGCGGTGAGCGCAGCGGTTACCGTTCTACTGTGCTGTGGAACGCGGCGGCAGCATTGATTGTGGCTGGGCAGACCGCAAGCTTGGATGAAGGCGCAATGCTTGCGGCGCAAGCCATAGATTCGGGCAAGGTACTGGCCTTGCTTAAGGCATTACAAGCGCGGGCTGAGAGGGTGATATGATTGATACTTTGCAAGAAATATGTGAACTAAAGAAAGCGCATGTAGCTGCATGTAAAAAACGCTTCTCGCTTGCTGAGATAACATCGGCAATCCCCTCGCAAGCGAAGCCTCGAGGATTTCATGAAGCACTGCGCACTCGCATTGAAGCAAGCAATCTTGGATTGATTGCGGAGATTAAAAAAGCATCGCCAAGCAGAGGGCTTATTCGTGCAGATTTCAATCCTGAAGCACTTGCTTTGGCCTATGCAAAGGGAGGCGCCACCTGCCTTTCCGTTCTTACGGACACGCCCTATTTTCAGGGCGAGGATGCATATTTACAGCAGGCACGAAACGCCGTTTCACTGCCTGTACTGCGTAAAGATTTTATGCTTGATGTGTATCAGGTGCATGAAAGCCGCATGCTAGGGGCGGATTGTATTTTATTGATTATGGCGTGTTTAAGTGATGTACAAGCGCAAGAACTTGAAGCCACAGCGCATGCACTTCAGATGGATGTGCTGGTAGAGGTGCATGATTCAGAAGAGCTGGAGCGCGCCCTCGCCTGCCTTGCTTCGCGCCTGATTGGCATCAATAACCGCAATCTTAAAACTCTGAAGGTTGATCTTGTAACCAGTGAAACGCTTCGTAGACGTATCCCGAGCGATTATACAGTGATTTGCGAAAGTGGCATCAAGCAACATGCAGACATTGCACGTATGCGGCGCGCAGATATGCACGGGTTTTTGGTTGGCGAATCGCTGATGCTGCAGGAGGATGTGGAGCGTGCAACACGAGCGCTGCTTCTGGGTTAATTTCCCATGCTCCATGGCCTCTGGCCTTGGTTATCTTTTGTAGTGTGCCACTCGATTCCATTTTGTGTGAAGAATCCCCAATGGCTGCCTTCGCGGTCGAAATCAGCACGGTCGATGAAGGTGGTTTTTTGGACACAAGCCTTGCGTTCGGAAGGATAAAAATAATAGCCACTTATCCATGTATTCACTTTGGGGCAGCCTTTTTTGATATCAGCAACGGTGTGGCTGACGCGTAATGTCGTACTTGAAACTGCAATGCTGCATCCATCGCGCTTGCACGTGATGTGTTTGAGAGGTTTTACGGTGCGGTATTCTGCAAAGGATTTCTGCCCCACGGCATTGGCCCATAGCTTTGCAAATAATCCATCTGATGTGCCGCGTAACATTACATATTCATCGCCTGTGCGTGTGGCAATTTGCATGGCCCGTGGGCTTAAGAATATATCGGGCGAGCGCACCGTGAACAGGCTTGCAACTCCAACAATCATGGCAATAACACCATAGCGGCGCGTGCGGGATTGCCAAAGGCAAAGCCAAAGAAGCCCAATGGTTGAAAGTGCTATTCCCCATTCGGTGGGGGCGCGAGAATAGAGGATGGCATTCGGCCATGTGCTTACCTCATGGGCGACATACAACATCGCATCAATCCCGTAATTCATTATGTAAAGTGCGAGCACTTCTTCGCCAATAGGAAGTAGTACGAAATAGATAGCGACCATGGGCATCAGAATGAAGGTGACAACGGGGGTTAGAACGAGGTTTGAAACCAGCCCGTATAGTGTTGCGTTGTTGAAATGGAAAAGAATAATGGGTGTAGTGGCGGCCTGCGCAACCAGTGTGGTCAGGCATAAAAAGCCGAACATTCTAAAGGCTTTTTGCACCATACTCGCATCGTGCAGGAGTGGGTCTTTGAATAACACATCAAACGCAGCAATGAGTGCGAGGGTGGCAGCAAAGGAAAGCTGAAATCCCGGCTCAATTACATCCGATGGGTCGTAGGCAAGCATCAGAAGTGCCGCTAGTGCGATAGAGCGCATCGGCTGTGCATCGCGCTTGACGAGTATAGAAATCAGCATGATGGCAAGCATTACATAAGCACGCACCGCAGATAGCTCGAAACCAGTGATGGCTACATAAGCAGTGATGGCAATAAGCGTGAGAAACGCTGTTAGAGTTTTGACTGCAGGGCGCAGGCCAAAGCCTGGGATCAGCGCAAGCAGGCTACGCAGTACTACAAACACAATGCCACCAATCACCACCATATGCGCACCTGAGATAGCAATAATATGAAGTAGGTTAGCGGCGCGCAATTCTTCGTGAACCACTTCGGGTATAGCAGAATCATCGCCTGTGATAAGTCCTGAAGCAATGGCTCCGTTGGTGCCAGGAAGCGTTTGCTGAATGGAGGCCGTGAGTGTATCGCGGGCGGTTTGCAGCCATTCTCGCAGCCCTTTTTTTGCTTCTTTCCCTGAGATGGTAATGGGCGGAATCGCATAGCCCACCGCTCCGATATCGCGGAAAAAGAAATAGCGGCTGAAATCGAAAGCGTTTGGCATCACAGGGCCTGAGGGTGATAACAAAGCGGCGCGCACATTGATGGTTTGCCCCACCTCAAGTTCGGGCAATGTTTTGGCGCGGAAAGAAATACGGACGCGATTTGGGGTTTTATCTGACTCCACATTTTTTATGCGGAGTTTGGACAAGGTTATACGCAAACCTTTATCGACATGCTCGATGGCATCGATGGTGCCTGTCATGGCGCGAATTGGAAGCGCGGTCTCCAGCATTTTGGTGGTTTTGAGCGAGGTGCGGTATTTTGCATAGGAGGCACCTGTGAGTGCTAGCGTGATAACCAGCAAGGAAAGTCCCAGCGCTCGAGGGAGTTTCTTTTGAAGTATTATGGCCATGATAAGTGCAGGGAGTGAAGCGTGCAGCCAAATTCCTGGTTCGAAATTGAGGGCATAATACATGGCCATTCCTGCGCCTAGGCACACGGGAAGCCAAAGGAAGAAGCGCGGCGCTTCTTGCCGGTACCAAGCATTAAAAACCTGTTGCAGCCGCCACATTCGCGCTATAACCACCGTTCATTCACCTAAAGAGGCTTAGCAGTATCATGCGCGTTGTCACCCGTTTTGCACCCTCGCCCACTGGATATTTACATATCGGTGGGGCGCGTACTGCCCTGTTTAACTGGCTGTTTGCGCGCCACCATGGTGGCATTTTTCGTTTGCGTATTGAGGATACAGATGTGGCACGTTCCACAGATGATGCCAAACGGGCAATTGTGGACGGGCTGAATTGGCTTGGGCTGAACTGGGATGACGAGGTGGTGTATCAACTCGCCCGCGCGCCACGCCACCGCCAGGTAGCAGAGGAATTGGTAAAGCTTGGTGAAGCGTATTATTGTTATGCCACGCAGGAAGAATTGGCTGCGCAGCGCGCTGCGGCGGAGGCGAAAGGTGAAGCGTTTCGCTATAACCGCTTTTGGCGTGATAAATCTGCTGCGGATGCACCCAAAGACATTCCGCCTGTGATTCGCATTAAAGCGCCGCTTGAAGGGGCGATTGTGGTAAAAGATCTGGTGCAAGGCGATGTAACCTTCACCGCCGATGCGTTGGATGATTTCATCATTTTGCGCTCCGATGGCACGCCCACTTATATGCATGCGGTAGTGGTGGATGATTTTGATATGGGCGTTACCCACGTGATTCGCGGCGATGACCATTTGAATAACGCAGGGCGACAGATGATTATCTATCAGGCTATGGGCTGGAATGTACCCCATTTTGCCCATATCCCACTGATTCACGGGCCGGACGGTGCGAAACTCAGCAAACGCCACGGAGCGCTTGGGGTTGAGGCTTACCGTGATTTAGGCTACCTGCCTAATGGGATTTGCAATTATTTGTTGCGGCTAGGCTGGGCACATGGCGACGAGGAATTATTAGACCGCGCCCGCGCCACTGCATTGTTCGATATCAATGGTATCGGCAAAGGGCCTGCGCGCATGGATTTTGCGAAGCTCGATTTCGTGAATGCACATTACATGCGTGAAATGGCAGATGGTGCCATTTTACCTTTAGTCTGCGATGCACTCGCTGCGCTTGGTATTGCAACTGATGAACATAAAAAATCTGTGTTACTTAAAGCTATTCCGTTACTTAAATTACGCACCCACACGATTGTTGAACTAGCCAAAGCATCGATGTTTTTTCTTGCACAACCAGCGCCTGACGAGAAAGCGCAAGCGGCACTTACAAAGGGTAAAGATAACATTCCACTTATTATTTTTGCGCTTGAAGAAATGGCTGAACCATGGATTGCTGAATCCGTAAAATCAACTATTGCTGCTGTTGCTGAACAATCGGGAAAAAAGCTGGGCGAGCTTATGCCGCCGCTGCGTGCTGGGTTGGTTGGCACAATGAGTGGGCCTGATGTACCTGATATTATTGCAATTCTTGGCAAGCACGAGGTGCTAGCACGGCTAAAAAACCTGTGCTAATATAAGTTTATGGCTGTGTTACCACTTGTTATTGCGCCCGATGCGCGCCTCAACATTCCCTCGCAAAAGGTGAATGTGGTGGATGATGCTGTGCGTACACTTGCCAAAGATATGCTCGATACAATGTATGCGAATGAAGGTATCGGGCTTGCTGCGGTACAAGTAGGCGTTCACAAAAAAGTGATTGTGGTGGATGTCGGGGTACGCACTGGCACCCCTGCACCTCGCGTATTTATCAATCCTGAAATTATTCAGGAATCGGATGATATTTCTGTGTATAATGAAGGTTGCTTATCTTTTCCCGATCAGTTTTCGGAAGTGGAGCGTCCTGCGCACATCTCAGTAAAATATCTGGATGAACAGGGTGCAGAACACACGATAAAAGCAGAGGGTATTCTTGCTACCTGCTTACAGCATGAAATCGACCATACGAATGGTGTGGTGTTTGTAGATCATATCTCCTCTCTCAAGCGCGATATGATTTTGCGTAAGCTTAAAAAAGCCAAGCGACTTGGGCTTTATGATGAAGCGCCTGAAACTGAGGAGGCAAAGCGCTAGCGTGTTATCCACCCTACCCTAGCTTTTACTGGAAGCACTCTGTGCTATGATGTATTGCTTGGAATAACGGGAGAGACTTCCATGCGCGTATTGCTTTTAATTACCTGTTTGTGTTTCACGCCATCGCTTGCGCTGGCGCAGCTTGTAATACAGCAAGGCAAACCCGTGAGTGACGCAGCAGCGAATGATACTTCGATTGCGCCAATTGCAAATGATGACGGCACAGGGCCGGTGGAAGCGGTGATTCAGGGAACCAATTTTCCCGCTAAAGCGATAACTCCTGTTGGCCCAACGCCTGCTGGGCGTAGCAGCGTGGAGCCTGTGAATGTGGCAAAGCGTAAAATTATTACGAACGACAACCCACTATGGCCAACAGATACAGTGGATATATTTGTGAGCGCCTGCTCAAGCATGCGGCCACAGCTTATGCCACTATGCAGCTGTGTGATTGAAAAACTGGCAGTGAATATGAAGCATAATGAATTCATTGCGCTTTCGGAAGTGAATGCTGTGGAGCAAGACCCGCGCTATCTCGCTGCGCGAGAAGCATGTGTTCCGCGCGATGCGGTGGCGAAATAACATGGCGGCGCTGCGCATTGTATTTATGGGTACTCCTGCATTTGCGGTGCCTACATTGCAAGGGCTGCTCTCTTCAGAACATACGGTGGTTGCGGTCTATAGCCAACCGCCAAGGCCTGCGGGGCGTGGGCAGAAACTTACACCATCAGCCGTACATCAGCTCGCGCAATCGCGCGATATTGCTGTGTTCACCCCTACCAGCCTGAAAACATCTGAGGCGCAAGAAATCTTTCGTTCGCATCAAGCGGATATTGCGGTGGTTGCGGCGTATGGACTGTTATTACCACAAGCGATTCTGGATGCCCCCAAGCTTGGCTGCATTAATGTGCATCCCTCTGCGCTGCCTCGCTGGAGAGGTGCAGCGCCGATTCAGCGCACGCTTATGGCAGGCGATAGCCACACAGAAGGCTGCATCATGCAAATGGAAGTGGGAATGGATACAGGGCCTGTGCTAATGCGCGAGGCATTTGCCATTCCGCCTGATATGAATGCTACGGGCCTATATAATGCTATGGCAGCACTTGGAGGTGCACTCACAATGCGTACGCTCGAAGTGCTGGATACGCTTAGCGCCACTCCGCAAAGCAGTGTTGAGGTTACCCATGCTGCGAAAATCACGAAGGATGATCAACCGATTATGTGGAGTCGCGAGGCTTCTTCTACCCTGCATCAGATTCGTGGGCTGTCATTCAACCCTGCGGCCACATTTAGGTTTGCGGGCGAAACGCTTAAGGTTACGCGTGCTGCGGTGATAACATCGCCACACATGGCCGCGGCTGGTACGCTGATTAGCGATACGGGTATTGTGGCCTGTGCTCGCGGTACGGCTCTGCAATTGCTCGAATTACAGCGCGCAGGAAAACCACGCATGGCGATTGAAGAGTTTCTGCGGGGATTTCCAATGCCACGTGGTACGGTGCTTACCTAATGCCACGCTTCAAACTCACCATTGAATATGACGGCACACCCTATGCAGGGTGGCAGAAGCAGGATCACATGCCGAGCGTGCAAACCGTTCTAGAAGGCGCGATAGAACAATTTTCTCAAACACATTGCCCACTTATTGCCGCAGGGCGCACCGATTCAGGTGTGCATGCAACAGGTCAAGTGGTGCATGTAGATTTACCGAAAGATTACCCTACATTCAACATTCGTCAGGGCATTAATTTTTATCTGATTGGTGAAAAAATTGTGGTGCTAGCGGCAGAAAAAGTGGCGGATGATTTTCATGCGCGGTTTGACGCTAAACGCAGGCATTATATTTATCGCATTGTGAACCGTTCTGCACCACTTGCTGTGGATGCACTGCGCGCTTGGCACGTGCACAAAAAACTTAATATTGAAGCCATGCGCGAGGGCGCAATGCATCTTATCGGTCATCATGATTTCTCGAGTTTTCGGGCTTCAACCTGTCAATCGCCCTCGCCCATTAAAACGATGGAAGCAATTGATATTCTGCATGAACACGAGGATGTGTCGATTCATGTATCAGCACGTTCGTTTCTGCATCATCAGGTACGTAATATTGTTGGCACACTTTGCCTAGTGGGTGCGGGTAAATGGAGTGCTGAACGTGTAAAAGCAGCGCGAGATATGAAAGACAGACGTGCTGGCGGTCCAACTGCGCCTGCACACGGTCTGTATTTCACTCGGGTTGAGTATTAGGACGCAAAAAATCTAGCGATGAAGCGTTCGTATATGCGGGTTAAATCCTCCAGCACTGCGACACTCACATGTTCATCCACCATGTGCGGGGTGTGACCTGTGGTACCGAATTCGATGACAGGACAGATGTCTTTAATAAACCGTGCATCGGAAGTGCCACCTGTGGTTGAAAGCACAGGTATAAGGCCAGTGACTTCCTGTGCAGCTGCGACCATGTGTGCGGCAAGATCTGGGTTATGATTTAAAAACGCATCGCCAGTGTAGCGCACATCGATGCTATATTTACCTGCGGCAAACTGTGCGCAGGTGGCATGCAGCCATGCCTCGATAGAATCCCGTGTATGGTGGGTGTTGAAGCGAATATTGCACTTTGCTGAAGCGCGCGCAGGAATGACATTCACAGTGGGATTGCCGACATCGACGCTCGTGATTTCCAAATTGCTGGGGGGGAAATGCTCGGTCCCCTCATCAAGCGTGTGGGATTTGAGTGCGTGAAGGATGGTAATGAGTGATGTAACGGGATTTTCTGCACGCTCGGGGTAAGCCACGTGACCTTGCTTGCCTTCTGTAGTGATAGTGAAAGAAATGCTGCCACGTCGGCCAATTTTTACCATTTCGCCAAGTTTTTCAGGGTTGGTGGGCTCGCCGACTATGCAAGCATCTATCACTTCGCCTTTGGCCTTTAACCAATCGAGCATTTTGCGAGTGCCATTGATGGCGATACCTTCTTCATCCTGCGTGATGAGGAAGCTTAGTGAACCTTTTATGCTTTCTGATGAAATCACTTGAGCAGTGGCTGCAATAAATGCGGCGATGGCGCCCTTCATATCTTCAGCACCACGACCATAAAGCACGCCCGCATGAATTTCTGCGCCAAAGGGCGGGAATTTCCATGCAGCTGCGTCACCTACAGGCACCACATCAGTATGACCTGCGAAACACAAATTGGGGGCAGAAGTGCCGTAACGCGCATAGAGGTTTTCAACAGATTCTGTGCCCGCTTCTTCGAAGGTGACGCGGTGCACGGTGAAGCCCAGTGGCACGAGGGCTGCTTCAATTACCGATAGTGCGCCTGCCTCTACTGGCGTTACGCTTGGGCAGCGAATCAATGCCTGCGTGAGTGTTATGACATCCAAACTCATTAGTCGCGCAGTAATTCGTTGACGGAAGTTTTGGCGCGGGTTTTTTCATCCACGCGTTTGACGATAACCGCGCAATAGAGCGATGGATCGGTGGGGTTTTTACCTGGTAATGTGCCTGGCACCACTACCGAATAGGCCGGTACACGGCCCATATGGATTTCACCTGTTGCACGGTCTACAATTTTTGTGGATGCACCTAGATACACGCCCATGGAGAGTACGGAACCTTCCTCGACTATCACGCCTTCGGCTACCTCAGCACGCGCACCGATAAAGCAATTATCTTCGATTATAACGGGGTTAGCTTGCAAAGGTTCTAGCACACCGCCAATACCTGCTCCGCCCGAGATGTGGCAATGCTTGCCGATTTGTGCGCAGGAGCCAACGGTTGCCCATGTATCTATCATGCTGCCCTCGCCTACATACGCACCGAGATTGACGAAGCTTGGCATCAGTACCACGTTTGGCGCAATGAATGCGCTATGGCGCACTACTGCGCCGGGAACCAAGCGAAAGCCTGCTTGTTTAAACTGTTCTTCGCTCCAGTTTTTGGTTTTGAGGGGCACTTTATCGTACCAGCCATGAGTGGCGCTGAGCACAGTGTTGGGATTGAGGCGGAAAGACAGCAGAATCGCTTGTTTAATCCATTGGTTCACTACCCAGCCGCTTGATTGCTTCTCACACACGCGGATTTCACCTGCGTCGAGCGCATTGAGCGTTGCATCAACGGCATCACGCACTTCACCTGTAGTGGCGTTACCTATGCTATCGCGCCCATCCCATGCACGGTTGACGATGGTTACGAGTGATTCGGTGGCGAGTTTTGGCATGGCAGACATGAGGCTCCTTATGCGGTGTGGCTACTTGTGTTTTTTCGAGTAACCCTTATATCACCCTTAAGTAAAGTGAAATTGAGGAAAACATGTTTATTCAAACCGAAGCCACTCCTAACCCCAATACCATGAAATTCCTACCCGGGCAGGATGTTCTGGGTACGGGAACTGCGTTTTTTACCGACCGCGAAACGGCGGCAAAATCCCCCATGGCTGCGGCATTGTTTGAAATTTCGGATGTGCGCGCTGTTTTTTATGGCTCGGATTTTATCACTGTCACCAAGGCCGATCATGCGGCGTGGGAGGTGATGAAGCCGCTGATTTTAACCACGGTAATGGAGCACTACACTTCCGGCTCGCCTCTGATTGCGGAAGCAACCGCTAAAGCGGCAGCAAAAAGCAATTACAGCGCTGAAGATCAAGAAATCGTAGATCACATCAAAGAGCTGATTGATACACGTGTGCGGCCAGCCGTGGCTATGGATGGCGGCGATATTGTGTTCCACTCGTTTGAGGACGGAATTGTGAAACTTGAAATGCATGGCGCCTGTTCGGGTTGCCCCAGCTCGACCGCTACACTCAAACAGGGTATTGAAAACATGCTCAAGCACTATGTGCCTGAGGTAATTGCGGTAGAACCTGCTTAAGACAAAAATTACGCCGAAATATCGAGCAGAGCTTTATCAAGTTCTTTTTGAACCTGAAGTACTTTGAGATTGGCTTTAAAATCATAACCAGCACTGACCTGATTTACGACTTCCTGATCGAGCGAAACATTTGGAACCTGAACTGTTTCACCACTGCCATCGGGCGATGGAGCAGATAAGGTCGCAGGGTTCTTGGTGCGTATATCGACAATAACACCGCCAGTATCTGAAGCTTTGGCTGTGACTTCCTGAGCCTTAAAATCGTAAGTGGAGCTATTAGCAACATTATTGGCACTTACACCAAGGCGGGTTTCGGATGCACGAAGGCCTGAAAGTGCGGTCGCATAGACGTTGCCTGAAATCATTTTGAATCGCTCCAGCGTGTTTTTTTATTCCTTTCATTATATATCAATAAAAGGTTAACGCGGGGTAAATTATGCCTACAATTTTAGGGTTTAGGCTGAATTTTTTAGAATGTGGGATTTACATCATCCCTGTACCTGCCTCAGCGTCGCTCCATAACGGGTAGCTACGGCTGTTAAAAAGCTGATAATGCCACCATTCATTGCGGTAAAAATCCCAGCCGGCGGTGGTCATAATTCCCATGAGCAACAAACGGTTTTTTTGTGCTTCGGGGCTGATCTCTGGGTTGCCGTGGTGCGAAAGTGGTGTGAAGGCATCGAAAGCTGTGCCCATATCGAGCTCTGCTCCATCTAGCGTACAAAGATTCAAATCAATCGCCACGCCGCGAGAATGGGGTGAGCCTTTCGCGGGATCGGCGAGGAAATTAGGGTCAGGCGTATGTTCCCACAACTTCCATTGTGCTTCGCTTGGGCGGTAGGCATCGAACACGCGAAATTTAAGGTTTTGGGTACGGGCTAAGACAACAGCACGCTTCAATGCAGCGGCTGCTTCGGGGTGCAGATAGCATTTTGCAGCGCTATATACAGGCTTTCCAGTGAAGTTATTCGGTGTCGCATAGGCGATGTCTATCCACACATCGTATTCAGATTCGCTGATTTCTATGAGCTGATGTTCACTCATGCTAGCCTCCATGCAGCTTGGTGAGTGCCTCGCCAATAATGCGTTCGCAGGTTTGGCTTAACTCTTTGCGTGAGCCGCCCACCGGCAAAATCTGTGCGGCGTGGAACTGCACGACTACTCCCACGGAAGGGAGTTTTAGGAAGCGCCAAAAATGATCAAAAAACGTGTCATCTCCCACCCACGCCACACGGTCGCGCCAATGAGGGAGTATTGGCATATCGCCAATGCGGGTGAAAGCAAGGGTGACAGGCTGCACAGGTAATATATCTTCGCCCGCTTCGGTTTCGGCTAAACTGAAAAAGCCGCTTTTGAAATGCCTTACACCGCTATTATCGCTTGTGGTTCCTTCGGGAAAGAGGCAAAGAATTTTATCGCTATTTAAACGCTTACGCATGGAATCGCGCGCTTCTTGCATGTAGGCAGGCTTGCGTTCAACGAACACACAATCGGCAAGCACACACATAAATCCCACCACCGGCCAGCTGCGCACTTCGCGCTTGGGGGTGAAGGAAATGGGGGCAATGCTTCCCAGTACAAATACATCGAGATAGCCTGCATGGTTAGCGACCATCATGAGAGGGCGCGCAGTATCGATGCTGCCGATGATAGAAAAATGCAGCCCAATAATGCGGCTGATGAGCTTCAAAAATCCCTGCACAAAACGGGCGCGAGTGCGATCCAAACGTAGTGCCCACAAGAGTGTGGTGGGAGGAAAAGCCAATAACAACACCACGACAAGCGCCACGGTGCGAACTAAAGCACGCATGCGTGATAAGGGAGGCTTAGATAATTCGGTAGATTCGGGCTGCACTTTTATGCCTGCTCTGGTGTGTAACGATCGCTGTATTTGCCCGTTATCAGATCTGTTTTTACGATAATTCCAACATCGGTCGTGTTATAATCACGATCAATGACAGCCCCCTCACCTACAAATCCCCCCAACCTTAAATAGCCCTTAATTAACGGAGGCAGCGATGCCAACGTTCTTTTGACATCAAGAGACTCTTTAGGGAAACAGTTCATTTCGACATATTGGTCTGCGAGGGCACGCACACGCAATTCGGGCGGTGCGAGATGATAATGATACAGATACGACAGTGCAGCTGAGTGTTTTTCCACATCTATGCCGTATAGGCTCGCGCAGCCAAACATGAGCTCTACATTCTGTGCTGTGACGTAAGCCCCAATACCGCGCCATAAAAGCTGCATAGCGGCACGGCTTCTGTATTCCACATCCACGCAGGAACGTCCAAGTTCGAGGATTTGCCCCTTCTGCGCTTTTAGTGCTGAAATATCGAATTCGGTCTCGCTGTAAAAGTGGCCGATGGGTTGCATGCGGGTTCGGGTGAGCAAACGGTATGTGCCTACAATCGCGTCATCACCTTGCTTATTGCGGTCGATAACCAGCATGTGCTCGCACACTTCATCGAACTTGTCAAAATCACGCTTCTGCGCCATCACTTCGGCATTCGCTTTTGCACCTAACTCATCGCAAAAAATGCGGAAACGCAGGCGCTGAGCAAGGTCTATTTCACGTGCGGTTTCGGCAATGCGAACAATCAGATTACCAGCTTCCAGTGGCTCGAATGGTTGAGCGTATGTATGTGCTTCTGTCACTGTACCTTTGTGGGTTGTGGCATTATTCAGGCTTTCTTTTCTTTGGAATCGAGCGGCACGCAATATAGTTCTAAGCGGTGATCGACCAATTTGTAGCCATGCTCTCGCGCGATGCGCTCTTGCAATTGCTCAATTTCTTCATTGGTGAACTCAATCACTTTGCCAGAGCGCAGGTCAATCAAATGATCGTGATGGGTTTCGGGTGCTTCTTCATAGCGCGAACGGCCATCGCCAAAATCGTGGCGTTCAATGATTCCCGCCTCTTCGAACAATTTTACGGTGCGGTAAATGGTAGCAACGGAAATCTTGGAATCCACCTTTACTGCACGCGCATAGAGCATCTCCACATCAGGATGATCGTTGGAGTTTGCAAGCACGCGCGCAATGACCCGCCGTTGTTCGGTCATCTTCAGGCCTTTTTCTGCGCAGCGTTTTTCCAGATTAACTGGCATGAATCCCCGTTTTGCGTATTTCTTTGCCCCAGCACCATACCCGTAAGTATTTGAATTGCAAGCCGTGTGGATGAATTAATTACAAGTAATGTTAGCCCCGATTGACAAGTAATGGGGGGGAGGCTACATCCCTAGTACTTAAAAAAACTAATAAAACATCGTTCGGAGACTTAAA
>JAIXZB010000009.1 GCA_027489915.1 Rickettsiales bacterium
ACGCAGGCACAGGTAATGACCTTGTCTATGCTAACGGCGGTAATGATGTCGTTCGCGGGGATGATGGTAACGATTCCATATATGGTGAAGAAGGTAACGACGATATCTGCGGTGGCACAGGCAATGACTACATCGATGGCGGCAACGGCGCAGATCATGTGGGCGGCGCGCAAGGCGATGATAGCGTTCTCGGCGGCGCAGGTAACGACATTGTTATCGGTGGCTCTAACAACGATCTTCTCTACGGCCAAGATGGCGATGATGCCATCTACGGAGATACCCATGATTGTGGCGCAGCTGTAACTCTGGAAGGTAACGATACCATCTACGCAGGTACAGGTAACGACGTAGTTTACGCTAATGGCGGTAACGACGTTGTACGTGGCGAAGATGGCGGAGATACACTCTACGGCGAAGAAGGCGATGATGACATCTGTGGCGGCTCAGGCAACGACAACGTCAATGGCGGCAATGGTAACGATTACCTATTAGGCGCTCAAGGCGATGATGGCATAGCAGGTGGCGCAGGTAACGACATCATAGTCGGTGGTTCAAACAATGATTTGATTTACGGTGAAGATGGTGACGATCAAATTTATGGCGATACCCATGATTGTGGCGGCGCAGCTGTAACGCTTGAAGGAAACGACACTATTCACGCAGGAAATGGTAACGACGTAGTATACGCAAACGGTGGTAATGATGCCATCCGCGGAGATGATGGCAGCGACGTGCTACATGGTGAAGAAGGTAACGATGATATCTGCGGCGGCACTGGTGTAGATTATGTCTATGGCGGCAATGGTAACGATTATCTGTTAGGCGCTCAGGGCGACGATGGTGTGTCGGGCGGTTCAGGCGAAGATGTGATTGTCGGTGGCTCTAACAACGATGCGATTGCAGGGGATGATGGCAACGATACTATCTACGGCGACACACATGATTGCGGCGGCGCTGGTGTAACGCTCGAAGGTAATGACACCATTTATGGCGGCAACGGTCACGACTACATCGAAGGCGATGGAGGAAACGATTACATATTCGGCGATGCAAATAATGATAACATCCTTGGCGAAGAAGGTAATGATAACCTTTACGGTGGCGATAACGAAGACGTGATCCAAGGTAATAACGGCGATGATTACATCGATGGTGGCATGGGTTACGACACGCTGTACGGCCAAGAAGGTAACGATATTATCTTCGGTGATAATGCCCAGGCCTACATCAATGGCGGCGGAGACATCTTCTACGATGGCAACCCGAACGACAATCCAGGCGTAGGTGGCCATAGTGACCTAATCTATGCTGGCAACGGCGACGATAACGTCCGCGGCCTTGGTGGCAATGACGTCATCTACGGCGAAGCAGGCAACGATCGCCTTCGCGGTAACGATAACGAAGATTACCTCGATGGCGGCGATGGAAACGACCACCTCTCAGGCGGCTACGGTAACGATAGCTTAGTAGGCGGCGCAGGTGTCGATAACATCTATGGCGACCTCGGTGACGATATCCTAAGAGGCGACCAAGAGTGCGATTACTTCGTATTCTATAATGAGTTCGGCGCTTGGAGCCCTCAAATCGGACACGATACCATTGTCGACCTTGGTGCATATGGTCAGGGCGATGCTATCTGGTTCTGGGGATATGGCGCAGTCAACGCTGGCACAATCTATAACTACCTGACCTATAACGGCAATGGTGATACGGTCATCTCGTTTGATGCCAATAACTCCATTACCCTGCAAGGCATCAGCTACTGGAGCTTCGATCCAAACCAGTGGATCAACTACTACTAGTAGCAACATAAATTAAGTAAGGGGCGGCCCAAAAGCCGCCCCTTTTTATTTGCCTTGCGTTCAACCATATTGACGCACAGCCAGTTTAACGCTAAAGACTCGCCACCAACCCTTTCCTTACATCCGAGGCCACATGCTCATTTCCCAGAAAGTCGTTATCGGCAAAGAGGAATGGTGCTCCATGCCCGACCTCACCCTCCCCGCCATCAAAGCCCGTATCGACTCGGGTGCACGCACCTCCGCTTTACACGCGTTCAATATTCACACCTACTCCGCCAGAGGCGAAAAATGGGTACGCTTCGATGTAAACCCCATCCAAAAAGACCGCCGAATCACTATGCATTGCCGCGCGCGCCTAGTCGATGAACGCGATGTCAAAAGCTCAAGCGGTCACACCGAACGCCGCCCCGTCATCGAAACCGTAGTCAAAATTGGCAATATCGCGCAAACCATCCAACTCAGCCTCACCAACCGCGATTCCATGGGCTACCGCATGATTCTTGGGCGCGAGGCCATGCAAGGCCGCATGCTCATCGATCCCGAAAAATCCTTCCTGCAAGGCATGCTATCCGAAATCGAAGCACGCCAGTATTACCGCGAAGATCTCTCACTCTCAGGCGGCCTGCGCATTGCGGTGCTTGCGTCCAACCGCGACCTCTATTCCAACAAACGCCTCATCGAAGCAGGGCGCGAACGCGGCCACGATATGCGCTTCATCAATATCCAGCATTGCTACATGAACATCAGCGCCGATGAACCCGAAATCCACTACCGCGGCGATGAAATACTCCCGCATTTCGATGCCGTCATCCCCCGCATCAAGCCTGCTATCACCTTCTATGGTTGCGCCGTGCTGCGCCAATTTCAGCTCATGGGCGCCCATTGCCAGAACGATGCCGTAGCCATTGCCCGCTCGCGCGATAAATTACGTTCGCTGCAAATGCTCGCAAGCAAGCACGTGCCCATGCCCGTCACCTCCTTCGCACACTCCCCTCAAGAAACCAGCCAGCTCATCAAAATGGTAGGCGGCGCGCCGTTAGTCGTCAAATTACTCGAAGGCACACAGGGTGTGGGCGTGGTGCTTGCCGAAACCAATCAAGCCGCCGAATCCCTTATCAACGCCTTCAAATCCGTCAAGGCCGATATTCTGGTACAGGAATTCATCAAAGAAGCCGAAGGCCGTGATATTCGCTGCTTTGTTATCGATGATAAAGTCGTCGCCTCTATGCAGCGCATTGCCCCCAAAGGCGAATTCCGCGCCAACATCCACCGCGGCGCAACCGCCATCGAAGTCAAAATCACCGCCGAAGAGCGCAAGCTTGCCCTGCTCTCCTCCAAAATCATGGGCCTCAAAGTCGCAGGGGTCGATTTAATCCGCTCCGCTTCCGGCCCTAAAATCTTAGAAATAAACTCTTCACCAGGATTAGAGGGCATCGAATCCGTCTCCGGCCTCGATATCGCAGGGCAAATGATAGAATGCATAGAGCGCACCGTCGCCAAACGCAAAAAATCGCCCAAAAATAACCAATCCTAAGCGCTGCATCATTCAAGTTGCAGAAAATATCCGCTTCGCTATGGTGCGTGTCGTTATAACACGTTAATTGCACTTCAGGAGGCAAGCACTATGAACCCATGGATTAAACTTGCAGCAACCGCTGCTCTCATTGCAACCACCAGCAGCGTTGCATTTGCACAAACCGCACAAGACGCAGCATACGACAAGCGTAACGGCTTCGTTGGCGATCGTTTCGGCCAGTGCGTGCGCACCAAATGGATGGGCACCGAAGATGCCTGCGCTCCAGCAGCGCCAGCACCCGCTCCCGTGGCCGAACCAGCACCAGCAGCCGTACCAATGGTATCGCTCGAACAGCGCAGCATCTATTTCGATTTTAACAGCTCAGCACTCACCGCTGAATCCACCGCGAAGCTCGATGCATTGTCGCAAATCATCAACAGCTCATCCGCAATCGCCGATGTGCGCATCCACGGCTTCACCGATCAGTTCGGCACCAGCGACTATAACATTAAACTGGCTGGAAACCGCGCTGCAGCTGTGAAGAGCTACCTCGATGGTCGCTCACGTCTGTCCTCCACCGTTGGAGACATCAAAGGCATCGGCAAATCAGCCCCAGAATCAGGCTGTGAAGCGCTCAAAGCCCGTAACGAAAAAATCGCCTGCATGGCCAAAGAACGCCGCGTAGAAATCGAGTTCAAGGCACAACAATAGCAAGAACCCGATATCACATACGAAAAGGGCGCCTTAGGGCGCCCTTTTTTCATGCAGTGATTTGCATTTTTTCTGGTGGCTGCATCAATGTGCCTTGCAAATCTAGATTAGATCCCTTGCCAACCAATGTATCTGGTTTGGATAACTGCTCATTTCCTTCCTCAGAAACTGCATCGCTCTTATGATTACCCAAATCATGAGCTTTACGCTCTTTCGCATCTGCTCTTGCTTGCCTCTTAGCAGCGTTATGATCAACAATAGTTCCATCCTCAGATTTCTCTGAACCACCTACTAAAAACGAAGCCACCGCAGCACCCTGAAATCCTGCAGCACCTCCTGCATAATATTTCCACTCAGCATCAGCCTTCTTATACTTTGCAACAGCTTCTGGTGTTGAAGCATGCGAAAACTCCTTAGCTTTATTTCGCATTTTATTGATACCAAGACCTATCACAGGCAAGCGTAGCCAAATCAGAGAGCCATAACGAGACCAAGCATCTTTATCCGTAATAGAAGTAATCATGCTTGCACCAGCCACAGATGATATAAGCCCACCAATTACGCGAGGTGTATTAGTATAATATTTTCCTTCACCATTAATATTGTTAAAGCCAGAAAGCGCAGATAGTGCGCCAGCAATAGTAATGAAGAGCCCCATATTTTCAC
>JAIXZB010000097.1 GCA_027489915.1 Rickettsiales bacterium
CGAAGGTCGGCGAAGCCAATCCAGTGGGTTAATGTCACGCTCTAGATTCCCGCCTGCGCGGGAATGACGTTCAAGAGTTGGGAAAACAGGTCATTTCGTGCTACATACTTTCTCTGCGCGCTTCTATCGCATCGCTAGCAAAAGCAAAGCACTCCAAGATTCCACAGGATTTTTAATCCACTGGATTAAAAATCCTGTGGAATGGTAGCTCGAGGGTGATTTGTCGCGCCTAGGGCGCTAGTATGTGATTGTTCAAATCACGTAATCGCAGAACATGTGAGAGAAATGGTGGCTCGAGGGTGATTTGAACACCCGACCAAGGGATTATGATTCCCCTGCTCTACCACTGAGCTACCGAGCCACTCGGGTGCCTAAAGGCGAGAGAGCGCCGAAACTATCCATTTTAATCCGCTTGTCAAGCGGCTCACATCCCCACAGCCGCAAAAGCGCTGCGCAACTCATAACAAAACCGCTCCGCCTCGGCAGGCGCATAAAGTTCCGTTGCCCCACCCCACACAGGGTTTGGCCACGCCGCATCCGTTTTATAACGCGCAATCACATGCACATGCAATTGGCTCACCTGATTACCCAATGTCGCAATATTCAGCTTATCCGGCGTCACCAGCGCTTGCAGCATGTGGCTGGTAATCATAATCTCGTCACTCAATCGGTGCTGTTGCTCGCGCGATAAATCAATCCATTCACTCGCCCCCGCCACTTGCGGAATTAGCAGCAGCCACGGAAATTTCTTATTGTTCATGAGCCGCACTTGGCATAGGCCTAGTTCGGTCACCTCAATACTATCGCCCTCCAGCCGCCTATCTATGAAAAATTCCGCCATGCGCCTCTCCTCACTATTACGTCACCGTTGGGTCTATGTGTATGTGCTGCTCATCCCACTGGTCAACTGGTCATTCGCGCATGTCCCAACATTCGCGGTGCTTGGCGGCGCATGGTCACCCATGGCTGTGGTCACAGGGCTGGTGTTGGTCTTCCGCGATTTCGCCCAGCGCGAAGTGGGCCACTATATTTTCATTCCGCTGATGATAGGACTCGCAATTTCCTACGCCATGGCACCCGCCAGCATCGCCATCGCAAGCGCCGCCGCCTTCGCCGTAAGCGAGCTAGTCGATTGGGCAATATTCACCGTAAGCAAAAAACCACTTTCCCAGCGCGTGCTCATTTCCAGTGCTGCAAGCGCCCCACTCGATTCTGCCATATTCTGGTTCGGCGCCAGCTTCACCGTCGCGGGCGTCTTCCACTGGGCCACCATCCTAACCGCCATCATAAGCAAAATGGCTGGGGCTGTAGTGGTATATTACGTGCTGAAACATCGTGAATCTAGGAGCTGAAATGAAAACACAGATTGCATCCTTAATTGCATTTACTATCATTTGCGCTTCAAACATTGCGAATGCTGCAACCACCGAAGCATTCATGAAATCCACCCGTGATTTAGAAAGCCGTTTCGTACGTTACGATAGTGCCTACACAAAAATTCCCTACCCCAATGGGGATGTATCACCGCGCCGCGGCGTCTGCTCCGATGTCATCATCCGCGCCTACCGCGGCATAGGCATCGACCTGCAACAGCGCGTACATGAAGACATGAAGAAACATTTCGTACTATACCCTAAACTCTGGGGCTTAAACGGAGCCGATAGCAATATCGATCATCGCCGCGTCCCCAATTTACAGGTATTTTTCAAGCGCTTTGGCAAAACCATGCCCATTACAAATAATGCTGCTGATTATAAATCTGGCGACATCGTTACTTGGAACCTGCGCGAAAAAGGCTCACTACCCCATATCGGCATCGTAACCGATATGAAAGCACGAAACGGCAATCCCCTCATCATGCATAATATCGGCTACGGTCAGGTGTCAGAAGACATGCTCTTCGACTATAAAATCACCGGCCATTACCGTTATGGGCTGGATTAGCCAAACACCCGCCCAAAAATTACATCCACATTTTTAGTGTGATACCCCAGATCAAACATCGCCTCAATCTGTGCATGCGTCAGTGCTTTGCTCACATCGCCATCCTCTTTCAGCTCGGTCAAAAAGTCAGCACCTTGCTCCCATACCTTCATCGCATTGCGCTGTACTAAGCTGTAAGCATCTTCGCGGCTCACCCCTGCTTGCGTAAGCGCGAGTAGCACGCGCTGTGAAAAAATTAATCCACCAAGTTGATTCAAGTTGCGTGTCATGTTGTTCTCATACACCACCAGCTTCTCTATCACTCCCGCCAAACGGTGCAGCGCAAAATCCAGTGTAATCGTCGCATCGGGCCCAATATAGCGCTCAACCGAACTGTGCGAAATATCCCGCTCATGCCACAGCGCCACATTCTCCATCGCAGGCGTCACGCTACTTCGCACCACCCGCGCTAATCCACATAAATTCTCCGTCAACACGGGGTTGCGCTTGTGTGGCATCGCCGAAGATCCCTTTTGCCCTGGTGAGAAATACTCTTCTGCCTCAAGCACCTCAGTGCGCTGCAAATGGCGAATTTCCGTAGCCACATTCTCAATACTCGATGCAATCACCCCAAGCGTTGCAAAAAACATCGCATGCCTATCGCGCGCAATCACCTGCGTCGAAACAGGTTCAATACCAAGCCCAAGTTTTGCCGCCACATGCGCTTCCACACGCGGGTCGATATTCGCAAACGTGCCCACCGCACCCGAAATCGCACACACCGCAATGTCTTTACGCGCCGCTTTCAAACGCTCTAGCCCACGCGCAAACTCCGCATAAAACCGCGCAAACTTAATTCCCATCGTCACTGGTTCTGCATGAATGCCGTGGCTGCGCCCCATCGCCACCATATCTCTGGTCTCGTAAGCCCGCGCTTTCAATGCCGCAAGCACGCGCTCCATGCCAACAATCAACAAATCACTCGCCCGCGCAAGCTGCACCGAAAAACAAGTATCCAGCACATCCGAACTCGTCATCCCCTGATGTAAAAACCGCGCATCTTCTCCCACCACTTCCGACACATAGGTGAGAAATGCAATCACATCATGCTTAGTAGTGCGCTCGATCTCATCAATCCGCGCAATCGCTGCATCATCAAACTGCTTCGGTGCCTTCGCCCAAATCGTTTTTGCCGCTTCCTTAGGAATCACGCCAAGCTCAGCCATCGCATCGGCGGCATGCGCCTCGATATCGAACCAGATACGAAATTTCTCAGAAGGTTCCCAAACAGCAACCATCTCAGGACGTGCGTAACGCGGAATCATACTACCTCGCTTTGTTTCAAGGCAGGGTTTAGTCAATAATCAGAGGAAATACAAGCCTAAGCACTATTGGTCGCGTGTCATCGGTGCCGTAGATGCCCGAGGCACAGGTGGCGTTGCCGCTGGTGCGCCTGGTGCCGCAACACTCGTTCCTGCTGACACAGCAGCAGCTTGTTGCACAGGCGCACGTTCAAGGCTCACACCTTTTGCACGCGCCAATGCCTGCGTATCCGTATAGCCAAGCAAATTGCCTGGCGGACGCGATGCCGAGAAGGTACGCGATTGCACTTGGTCACCATCATTACCCGATGAATAAGTAATCTGGCCATTACTCACTGCTGTCACAATGCCCACATGCCCAGAATTCGCTCCACGCGAACTCGAAAACACCACCACATCACCCGGCTGTGGCTGATAGCCACTCTGGCCACCACGGAATGCACCGTGACGCTGGCCGATATGCATATAGCTGCGTGCCATGCGGTAATCGCTCTGGTCATATACACCCGTCACGCCCGCCTTCTCGAAACAATAGCGCACATACCCACCACACCATGGATCACCCGTATATCCCATTGTCGCGCGCACAATCGCACCGCCATTATTGCCCACTTCGCGCTGCCCATCGAGCGCATTCGTAAGGTTCACAACCCCTTGCAGTGTCCCACGACCCTGCACACCTGCAGCAATACGCTCAAGCTCTGGCTCGCTCGAAAAACGTGCAGCGCCCGAGCGCGCACTACCCATACCACCCGTACCAGTACGATAACCGCGGGTGTTCTGCCCGCCCATCATACCAAGCACACTATTAAACGCACCGCTTATCCCGAACGCTTCAGCAAGCGCCCCCAGAATAAGCATCACCATCATGGTAGAAGGATCCATACCGCCTTCTTGGGCGTTCTGGAATCCTTGGCTCAACGCACGGGATTGCTGTTGTGGTGTTGTACCAAACGCATTCTGATCAATAGGATGACCCATGCTCTGCAAAAACGTGCGCATCGCGTTGCGTTGCGATTCACTCATTTGCGCCAAACGTTCTGGTGTCTGTGCCGCACGAATTGCCGCTTCATGCGTCTTCATGAACGCACGTGTACGCTCCATATCAGGAATCTGGCCATTACTCTCAGGCTTCGTAATTTCGCGGCGCACCACGTCAGCAGGCTGCCCAGTCATTGCCGCCAGCACCTCAATCGCATTTCCAAGTACACCCGATGATGTGGCTTGCGGCGTCGCATTTTGTCCCGCCCCTGCCGAAACTGCAGGCGCTGCGACATCACGTGCCTGTTGCTGCGCAGATCCCGTAGCAGGCTGTGTCGCAATATTGCGCAGCTCGGGGGATAATAAAATAGGAGTCGAAGCAAGAGGCGACGATGTCCTAAGCGATGAAATAATGGGTAAGGTACGCTGACCGCTAAAATCAAACGGATCTGGCGTCTCCTGCGCATCAGGCCTGAACGCCAACCCACGCTGCGCGTTAAATTGCGCGCGCGCCTGTGCAATAGCCGCTTTGTCAGCCTCAGATAATGCAGGGTTAGTGAGCGTATCGACCAAAAGTCTCTCCTTCAATAATTTCACTATACGCGCGAAATATTACGGTTTGATGAAACCGCAGGAGAAAATCACAGGTATTTCAGAAAAAAAGGCGGATTAATCGAGCTCTTCGTCTATCAGCTCACCCTTGCGCGCGCGGCGCTTAGCACCAGTAGCAGCCTTAGCTTTCGCAAGCTTACCCTTAGCCGAATCCCAGCTGTAGGTATTCACAATCGTTTTCGTACCCGTGGTTACAATATCGCCGTTAGCAAGCTGTAACACGTCAAATCCCTTTTGCAGCGCCTCATTGATAAGCGCCGATGAATGACGCAAATACGCAGGATCCGACATTAAATCCGCCAGATTAGGACCTGAATCAGCAGCGACCTCATCCATGGGCAGCGCATTAAGCCCCGCCATAATCTTTGATTTGCTATACGCCATATTCATCTTCCTTACACGTACGATATAATATTTAATACTCTAAATCGCTCGCATCACAAGAAACAAGTGTTCATGTGAAACTGCAAACAACCACAAAGCCTTATCTTGGCTTTTGTGATGCATACGCCACAAATAGGTTAATATTTGCAGCCATGCATTAATACAATGTTAATGAAATAGCACCCATGCCCCAAACTGCAAGCAGGGCAGATCAATCTTCACACAACCGTAACGCAGGACTATCTTGTATTGCCGCGATTAGCAGAGTTGTCTTGCGGTGTTATAGCGGGTGGCTTAGCTCCCGCATCCACAGGGGTTGGGTTAACTACACCACAATTTCTAAGCGCAGCACACGCAGCACGCCCCTTAGCATCAAGCCCCATAGCTCCTGCATCGTCAATACCAGGCCTACCTGCCCCCATGGCTCGCGCATCATCAATTCTAGCCCCACCTGCTCCCATAGCCCGTGCGTCATCAATACCAGCCCGATTCAATCCCATTGCTTGCGCATCATTAATGGGTTGCGCCCCCGAACCCATCGCTTTT
Source organism: Rickettsiales bacterium (assembly GCA_027489915.1). GTDB lineage: Bacteria > Pseudomonadota > Alphaproteobacteria > Rickettsiales > UBA3002 > JAIXZB01. Next base: position 5,769 of record JAIXZB010000097.1, read on the forward strand.
GCGTCATTAGGCGGTTGTTTATCTAATCCCAAAGCTGCCCTGTCCGCGGCACTCAAGCGACTCACACGATCATTCATTACATGCTCCAAAACAAAATCTAAATGTAACCATACAATAAAATACTTAATTATCTGTAAAAGCAAAAAAGAGGCCCAATGTTTTGCAACAATGGGCCTTGAAGGAGCTAGACGACTTAAGAGTTACACTGTGTGTAGGGACAGGCGCATTGCACCTGCCCCCTCATTCATTAAAGCTGGTTCAACTGCTCCAGCAATTCATCGGTGGTTTTAATCACCCGCGTATTCGCCTGATACGAACGTTGCGCCACAATCATGTCCGTCAACTGTTCCGCCAAATCCACGTTCGATTGCTCAAGCGCCGCCGATACAATAGTACCCACACCATTCGTGCCAGCCTCACGCAAGTTCACCTCACCCGAATCGCGGGTTTGCGAATAAACGTTACCCGTAATTGAGCGCAGCCCATCAGGGTTCGGGAAATCGGCCACCGGAATCTGGAACAGATCCTGCGTCTCACCGTTCGAATAACTGGCAACTACCACACCAGCTTCTGTCACCGCCACACTCACAAGCTGGCCTACAGGTGCACCGTTCTGGTTCGCAAACGCCACGTTGTAGGACGAATCAAATTGGCTGAGCGCATCCGTCAAACCAATCTCGGTTGCACCAGGGGTTCCAAAAGGCTGCCCCGCAGTTCCCAGATTCAGCCTCACGCTACTAGGCACCGCACCATTGCGCCAGCTAATGGTTACAGGGTTCGTAAGCGTTGCCGATAAGCTGCGCAAGCTTCCATCCCCGTTAAACGAAATCGTGCCCACAGCAACCTGTCCGTCCACCAATGGGGTGTTCACGTCATCTTCAGGAATAGCGTGTACTTCCACAATCCATTCGTTGGTCGCCACCTTAATAAAGCTGAAGCGAATATCATGGCCGCTACCAAGCGAATCATAAATACGCACGTTACGACTAAATTGCGCAGTCACATCGCCCGAAGCCATATTCTGACCAATCGCTCCTGATGAATCGTAACGCGGCCCAAGCACACCAGTCGATTGCGGTGTATATAAAGCACTGTTAAGCGATGGCACCAGCCCAAGTGCCGCCAGTGGGCTACCTTGGTTCGATTTGCCTGCAACCGAGACGCGCCCGTTTACTGTACCGTTAAAGTTACCGCCCGCAACCGCAGTGGGAACCATGCTCGCAGGAATTCGAATCGTATAACTGCCTGCCGTGGTCGCAATCACATCAAACGGCCCACCATTAGGTAATCCACCTGCCAAGCCACCAATACCTGAGGTCTGACCTTGAATATAAGCCCTGTCACCGACCGCCATGTACGATGGGGGAGCCGTATTGATTACGATATCAACGGAAGTATTAGCAGCCGTAGCAGGAATACTAATAGGCGTACCTACTGTTGGAATTGCAACCGGTGCATCAACCAGATCGTCAAACTGAATCGTATCAAGTGGATCATCCACGTTAATTTCAAGCGTAGCATTGTTGAGTGGATTACTAATGGTTGCAGTCACCCCCTCATCGGCCGTCACTATTTTCGACAATCCATCAAGGTTCGAGAAGCGGCGTATGCCTGTAGCAATATCTGCAAACCCAAGCTCCGAAATCCAGTTAATCCCGCGCTTAGGAGGTGATGCAAGCGGAGTTCCTCCAACATCGCCGTTAGCAAACGTCACCTGTTCAGATGCATCCTCAGCACCTACAACAAGGCGGTTATCAACCACACGCGCCGTTAAGCCCGTTACCTGATTAATCGCATTAGCCAGAGAATTAAGGCTGTTGAATTCACCCGACAGCGAGTTAGGAGAACTGGTAGTATAAGTGAATGTACGCGTCCCAGATGTAGGAGCAGTAATCGAAAATGTCAGCGCCCCTGGAGTAAAATCAGTTACACCAATTTGGGCAAGAAACGCCTGCGTTGAACTCACCGCATCAAACACGTTACCACTATACTGACGGATATCTGCAGTAACACCACCAGGACCAACGTTCAAACCAGCACCAGCATGCGCAGCCGCAACCGTAATACGCACGGTGTTTGCATCCACATACGTTACTGTATGGGTAGCGTTCAATTGCGCAGCGGGCACCCCACTCACTGCCGCAGCAAAGCCAGCGAGCGTAATAGTATCTCCCGTTATCAATCCATGTGAAGGCACCACAACATCAAACGAGTTGGTACCTTGCGTGACAAGGTTAGTGGCTGCAGGCAGCGAACGTAATGCAGTGTTATCAACGCCATTATCCCCTGCATTGAGCGAACCACCCGTAACCGTTGCCTTGCGTCCTACAGTATAGCCACCATACTCATAGGTGTACTGCAACCCAAGCCCTGTCGATATGTCGAATCTGTCACCACGCTGTAAGCTATCCGCAGCAGCAAGGTTATATTCCGCACCCACCAATATTGCATCCGAGGCAAGACCACGATTGTTAGGCGTATTAATATCAGGTGAAATATTACCAGCACTACCCGAAAAAACAGCCTCACCTGCATCAAGGTTTGCGCCAAGCTTCACCACTGTTGTTGCTTGAGAAACACCCGTGACAGACTCCACGTTCACATTCACCAGCGAGTCAAAGTTTGCAAACGATGTCGTATTCAAGTTCCCCGCTTCACCAGGCAACCGTCCTTCACGATCCAGCGGCCAGCCTTGCAAAAAGAAGCCTTGGTTATTCACAAAGTTACCCGTCGCATCCTGACGGAACGATCCAGCACGTGTAAATAATGGCGTACTGTTAGCAGCCGAATCTTCAGTATTCGAAGTGCCACGCACCACAAAAAATCCTTTGCCCGACATCGCAATATCCGTTGGCGATTCTGTCGATTGCAGCAAACCCTGCTTATCCACGTTAATACGCGATCCACCGCGCACACCACCCGTAGTATAAGATACGCCACCACTAGAATTCACAACCAGCGTTTCAAA
>JAIXZB010000083.1 GCA_027489915.1 Rickettsiales bacterium
CCCAGGAACACCAGCAATAGGAGCACCTACTCGCCCTTTCATCACAGGATTCACCGTTACATCGCGCACACCAGGCTTAATCCAAGCTGCCATCACTTTTTTTACAGTCTGCTCAACACAGGTCTGATTATCCGTTGACCCGCCACAATAACTAGCGCCTGTTTTGACCATCCGTGCTGCTTCATTCGCAGCATGCGTTGCAAGTGATTGTAAATGAAATATAATCGAATACTCAATAATTGCGAGCATGGTCATCAGTATCGGAAAAGCAAGCACCCCAAACTCAATCGCTGTCACGCCGTTCTCATTCGCCAAAAATCGCTGTAATTTACACCCCATACACACCCTGCAGAATTCTATTCAAAGGGTAGTGTAACGCTCAGATACTAAGATTCCCTTAACAAGGCTGCTCGCGCCCGTTCCTTGCGCTCCATCCACATAAGCAATGCCAAACTAGGCAGCGCAATCACGCAGGAAATCACAAAAAACCACTCCCACCCCACCTGCTCCGATACCCTGCCCGAAGGAGTAGATAACCAGGTACGCCCAAACGCCGCAAACGAAGAAAGCAGCGCATACTGCGTCGCCGTGTAATGCGTCCGTGTCAGTGCTCCCAAATATGCAACAAACGCCGTAGACGACATCCCACCCGTAAAATTCTCCGCCGAAATACTGAGGGTAAGAAAATGCACATTCGCCCCAAGCTGCGCCTGCACCACCATCAACAGATTCGTCACCATATGGAAAAATCCGCATATCAGCAGCGAGCGATACATCCCAATTTTCGCAACAATAATGCCACCCACAAATGCACCAGCGATCGTCGCCCACAACCCATAAAACTTAACCACCGCAGCGATTTCCAGCTTGGTAAAACCAATATCAAGCAAAAACGGGTTAAACATCACCCCCATAAACGCATCACCAAGCTTGTATAAAATCACAAACGCAAGTACCGCCACCCAGTAAGGCCGCGTCATAAAATCCGCGAACGGCGCTACCACCGCTTCTCGCACAAACCCTGTAAAAGAACGTCTCTTTTTCTCTGAATGATTAATACCTAAATCAGAGAGCTCCTCCCGAGCACATAGCGTCACGAGCACTGCGCACCCCATCAGCATTGCCATCCCCACATACGTCGCATGCCACCCATGCAGTTGCGCCATCGCCAGTGCCCCCGCACCCGAAATCAGCATACCAATGCGATAGCCAAACACCAATGTTGCAGCCCCCGCACCCTGCTCCGACTCACTCAGCGACTCGACGCGGTATGCATCAATCACAATGTCTTGCGTTGCCGATAATGTCGCCACCACCACCGCGGCAAGCGCAGTCATTCCCACCGCAACCGCAGGGTCCACCGATGCCATCACCAAAAGCGCAAATGCAAGCAATACCTGTGTAAGTAACATCCAGCTACGCCTACGCCCAAACATCCGCGTCAGCACGGGTAATGGCAGCGCATCCACCAGCGGCGCCCACAGGAATTTGAAGGCATAAGGTGTCGCCACCGCCGCAAATAATCCAATCGCCGCGCGGTCAATCTTCGCATCCGTAAGCCATGCCGATAACGTGCTAGCCGTCAACGCAAGCGGTAACCCACTGGCAAACCCCAGCGCAAAAATCACCAGCATCCGTGGCGTACAATACACTTCCAGAAACGATATGATGCGCGCCAGCATGCTGCTTACGCCACTGCCGCTTCCACCATGATTTCCACTTTCCATTGCGGCAATGCAAGCTTCGCCTCAACCGTTGCGCGCACAGGCGTGGAACCCGCCACCACCCACGCATCCCACACCGCATTCATCTCACCAATGGTTGCAATATCAGTCAGCCAAATATTGGTCTTAAGCAGCTTGGTTTTGTCCGATCCGCACTTAGCCAACGTCTCATCAATCTGCGCTAAAATATCTGCTGTCTGCTCAGCAACCGTCGTGCCACTTTCCGCCACAAACCCCGATAAATACACCTTACCGCCATGAATAACCGCCTCACTCATCCGCGCGCCTGAATCAATTCGTGTAATCATTATTGTACCTTATGTTTTGATGGAGTTGCTTTCGCCTCTGTGCGACATTGAATATAAGCGGCGTTTTCATCATTATCAGACCGAGCAAGCCGCACACTAAAAGGATCTTCCGCAGCCTGTGAACCTCGAGGAACAGCTGTTTCTGCCATGATCCCTATTTTTGTATTGGTAATGGTCATTACATAAGGCTGCCCACTCCGATACATCACCTCAAACAGAACATCACCGACTTTGGCCGAGGGGCTAGCAACAGTAAGCTCAACCTTTTTATCTGTCGGTGCATCTAATGTGCCAGATTTAAGTACACCTGTACATTGCGCGCTAGCAACACTTGCAACCATAATCCCCATCACTATACCCATCACTAATGTAATCTTAGAAATCATAACGCTCTCCTAGATGATGAATTAGGCAATCAAGCGCTTCAACGGCTTCTGCGCCCGCGCACCGAGATGCGTAATAATATCACTCGCACACGCACTCCCAAGCTCGCCGCAGCGCTTAAGCTCCAACCCATGCGTCATGCCATACAAAAACCCAGCCGCATAAAGATCGCCCGCACCAGTCGTATCCACCACCTCTTTCACCGCCACCGC
>JAIXZB010000221.1 GCA_027489915.1 Rickettsiales bacterium
CAAAGCCCTGCGCCCTGAAGAGTTGTGGAATGTTGACACAAAAACCGATGATGGCCGTCCAGCTAGCGGTAAAATTATTGCGCGCTATTGGAACAGTGAATGTAGTCTTGCCGACGATGGCGGTAACGCCAGCACGGATTTAAACGCCAGCTATAACCTTACCGACACTGACATAGAGTGCGCTTTTTACCTCCGTAATCTATTCTAAAAAATAATATCTAAGGTCACGTCAAGCACCATTGCTCACAATGAGGTAAAGCCTCACCAAAAATCATACTTTTTCTGTTGCAACCGCTTTCTGTATACCGTCACAATCCTAACGCACATAGTGGTTATAACTGAATAAATTGAATGAGTTACTAAATGCCAAAACACACCCACACCATGCGCTTTCCCAAACCACCCTCCGTTGAAACTCAGCGCGCATGGCAAAATCTCACCCTTGCTTGTGCAGATTGCTATAAAACCTATGCATCCGCGCTAGTACAATTTGCCGATGCATTGACAGGCCTTAAAACCGCCTACCCAAACCTTGAAAAAGCATGCACCCCTCACATCAACGAAATGATACAGCGAGCAGCACTATTTCAGAGCTACAATAAAGACATACGCGCACGCCAACACCTCGCAACCAACCTGTTCGCAGATGACTTCATCAGGCATGGGCTAGAGCAGTTCCAAGCCGTACAAGATGGACTCATGCTCCACATCGCTTCCGATAAAAAAACCTACGATGAAATGATAGTAGCGGCACGCACCGAATTAGTAGAACGCGATAAAAAACTACCCTACGAACCACGCAATCTATTCGCGCAGCAATCCGATAAAGCCCTTACTGCAATAGAAGAATCGATCAAAACCCTAAACGATGTATCCGTAAACCTCACCGAAACGATGCTGGAAATACCAAACGCCAGCACACACATGCACCTTGCCCGCAAAAACACCCCACAAACAAGTGCAGTGGCATCTGCAATCAAGCTCCGCGAACTATGCGCATCGCACTTCGAAAATTGCGGCAAAGAGCTAGGTGATTATCTGGAGGCCTTCAACCAATCCCTGCGCGATTACCCAACACTGCGTAACAACGATAATGCACCCATCATAGAATCCATCACAAACGAAATAACAACTTACACAACCCTTGCCAGCCAATACCGCAGCCACTTGGATAGATACAAAGATGACCCCGCAACATTCGTGCAGCAAGCACTAAAACTCTACGAAACCGCTCTAAATGACACGGGTGCATTCATGGCCGAGCACATAAAAAACGTACAACAAGCAATCGAGGATATTCACGAGGTATGCGAGCAATACCCTGCCTTAAATAAGGACGGAATGAACAGCTTCATCGCAACATCCTCAAGCCACAACGTAAACATCGAAAAACAGCAAGGAGAATTTAAAGACAAAGCAACCGGACTGCTTTACAGCATCGCACATTCCGATATGTCGCAAGGCACCGAAGATCGCAGCCGTTGAGGTTACGCCGTAACCTTCGCCACCTGATCGAAATTCAGCTCCACTGGGGTCGAACGGCCAAAAATGCTCACCGAAACCTTCAGCTTGCTTCTGCCATCGTCGACATCTTCCACCGTGCCAACGAACGATTCAAACGGACCATCAGTAATTTTCACACTCTCGCCCATCTCGAATTGAACGGTCTGGCGTGGTGAATCCACCCCTTGCTGAATCTGCGCGAAAATGGCTTCTGCTTCGCGGTCGGTAATCGGCTGCGGGCGGATGCCTTTGCCACCCAAAAACCCCGTCACTTTCGGCGTGGTTTTCACCAGCTGCCATGTGGCATCGGTCAAATCCATTTTCACCAGCACATAGCCAGGGAAAAACTTGCGCTCTGCCTGCACTTTTTTGCCGCGACGCACTTCCAGTACATCCTCAGTTGGCACCACCACCTGCTCAATATTTTCGCTTAAGCCCTTCTGACCTGCCTGCTCCAGAATCGATTGCGCAACTTTCTTTTCAAAGCCCGAATGCGCATGAATAATGTACCAGCGTTTCCCACGCGATTTACCGACATGGATATTGACGCTTTCAGCGTTCTGAGTTGCTTGTTCGCTTGCCATCATTCTCTCCTTATTTTCCTAAACCTAAAATCGCCGAAACACCCCAACCAAGCAGCGAATCAACGAGCATAAAAAACACGGCAAACACGGCCGATAATACCAGCACCAGCATAGTGCTCGCCATGGTTTCACGACGTGTTGGCCAAGTTACCTTGTGCATCTCTTGGCGCACTTCGCGTATAAACTTTGCAGGACTTGTCATCGCAGTGCCCTCAAAAAAATTCCCATAAAAAAGCACACCATTTCGGGGTGCGCGGCTTGACTTATACAGGCTTCGAGGAAGAAAGCAAGCGCTGAGATTTACCCGCACTTTTACCAGTTTCTTACGCGTAACGCAGCCTATCGCACTGCTTTCTTACACGCAACCCCGCATGGTCTGCTCCTAAACACACCAACAGGAGCCGACCATGACACCCACCCTAAAATACACCCCAAGCTATCGCCCAAGCCCCACCACCGTGGTAGCCGTTAGCGCCGTCGCTACGTTATTAATGTGCGTATTAAGCGACACCGCATTCGCTGCCAATGCACGCTCCAACGCAGGGCTTGCCACCAACAACGAAACCTATATTGGCTTTGGCAACAACATGGAAACCGATACCAGCTTAAGCAGCGCCAGCCGTAGTACCGTGCATAATCGCCCACTTGCGGTCGATAGCGGCTCTTATGCCAATAGCCACGAACCACAGCGCTACGAATACATCACTAGCGCCCCCGCCACCAGCTACGACGCTCCGCGCACCGTTACCACCACCACCCGCCGCGGTAACACCACCACCGTGGTTAAAGAAAGCGATTCACCCTGCTGCGAACACAGCACCTACCGTACCGATGATGTAAACGCCCGCGCCGATGCAGGCACCAGCATCACCCACCCCATCGTTCCCGCCCCACCAATCTATTCCAATGCCACAGGCGGCGTAAAAATCATTCGCACCAATAACTAATACCCCCTCTCTGCCTACCCTCTCCCCGCGGGGAGAGGGTATTTTTACAGGCAAAAACACCGCACTTGACCAAACCCACACCATCCGCCACGCTGCATCCATGACAGCACACGCCTTACTCCACGAATTATACGAAAGCGCCACCCCCCGCGCCGAACGTTTTCGCTATGGCCTGCTCGCACTCGATGTATTGCTCTTCATCTACCTCATCACCATTTCCTTCACGCCAGAAGCCCGTTTCATCCCCTATGCCGATGCTACCTTCGCGCTCATATTCCTCACCGATTTTCTCGCCCGCTTCAGCCTCAAGCGTTTCAGCCTGCGCTACCTACTAAGCCTCGATGGTATCATCGATATCGTCATCCTGCTTTCCTTCGCCCTCACTTATTTCGGCTCGCATCTCACCTTCCTGCGTGCCTTGCGCTTCATCCGCCTGCTGCGCGGCAATGCCATCCGCAAACAGCTTTGCACCCACTCGCGGTTCTTCAACGACAACGAAGAAATCATCATCGCCACCTCGCACCTCGCTTTATTCATATTCATCATGACATCACTGGTGTTCGAAACCCAGCATCGCAACAACGACAGCATCAACGATTTCATCGATGCACTCTATTTCACCGTCACCACCCTCACCACCACTGGCTTTGGCGATGTAACGCTCAAAGGCGATAGCGGCAAACTGCTGGCGGTTTGCATCATGATATTCGGCGTCTCACTGTTCATCCGCCTCATTCAGGCCATGTTTCGTGCACATAAAGTGCGCCATCACTGCCCCAACTGCGGATTAGAATACCACGACCGCGACGCCGTCCACTGCAAAGCCTGTGGCATCGTATTAAATATCAGGGATGAAGGGACTATTTAGTAAAATAGTCTGTTATTTAATATTTATTTAACACTGAAGCATTACATTTGAGTGTAAATTAGGATTTGTATTCATTTATTGGAAATAATCATGGGCGATCGCAACAACGACAATTACACAGCAAGAGGCGCGGAACGCAGACCTTCAATGCATCAAAGCCTCAACGAAGAGCCTCAATTCAATTTCAATAATGAAATCAGACGCCAAGCGGAATCTCCACAAGCGGAATCTCCAAATGAATATTATGCTCAACAAAGGCAGCTTTTATCGCGCCAAAGGCTCGCCCTCTCAGATGAACGAAACAGCAATCGGTACTACAGCAGGCAAAGTGTATTAAGCGTTCCTATTGAAAACAAGTTTATGAAGTTCCTTTTAGCTCCAATCTTTATACCAATCGCAATTGCAGAATGGCCAATAAAACAATTCAACATAATCCGCGAAGATAGGCGTATTAACCGCGAACAACAGCGACTCAACGAAGAAGAAAACCGTATTAACCAAGCAGAAAGAAGCCTCAACCGCAATGAGCCAACAATCAGAAATGAGTCAACAATCAGAACTGAATGCGGTGACTTGTTTAGTGAATTTAGCAAAGCAAAATCGATTGAAACCAGAGCGCAAGAACACCTCGCATCAAGTAATCATGATCGCCGCGAAGCACTTGCCACAGAGGCGTATGTTCTAACTGGTGGCCTATCCACACATACAGCCCAAGAGCGTTTTGATCATTATCGAAACCGCACGCGTATCAACTCAAATGAAATAGTCCCTAGGTCTCAAGGTGGAACTGGTCGACCACATGGAGTATCAACATACGTCCCCTCAGGACTATACACGCGCGCAGACCTCGAACGTTACATCGCACAAAAGAATGAAACCGCATCGATCTTACAGGAAGTTTCTGAGCGCCCCAATCTGGTTAGCAGGGCCCAACAACAAGCTCTGGCCATAGGCCGAACTGCCGTTGCATGCATTAAAGGTGAGCCATACGCGCCCATCACAGCCACCAATGTCGAGGTTCCCGTCATTCAACGCGATACTCGCGACGCCGAACTCCAGACCCTAATACGCAATCAAAGATAGCAAGAACGAATTAAGGCCGTGCAGGTCTGTTCGCCTGACGTGTAGCGCGGCGTTGTTGTGCTGCATCTCGCTTAGCAACAATATTGGCCTTCATTTCTTGGCGTCTATCTTGGCGCTTGGCTTTATTTTCCTGATGCTGCGCGCGCATGTCCTGATGCAACTCTTTGCGATCAGCATGTACATCCTTACGCTCTTGCACCAGCCCCTGATTACGCTGCTTAATCGCATCATGGCGCGCCTTGAATTCACTATTCTGTGCAAATGCCATAACGGGCGACAAAACCAATAAAACAGATAATACTGGTAAACGCATAACAACCTCCCTTGATTAAGCTTAAAACACTATACCATCAAACCATTTGCGCTAAAATCAGAATTTGCCGAACGCGAACCTCGGCATATAACCTTGTTTCCTTTACCAACATAACGTACCTCATCAAACACACCGCAAGAGCGCGCAATGGCAATACCACGCCCATGCAAATCCGATGCTCTTTGCGTACAAAAATCCATATAAGACTGCCAGTCAAATCCTTCACCAGCATCCACAATTTCTATTTCAACCTTGTCCTTCTCAACACCAATCTTCACCTGTGCTTCGCGCTGCGCAAATTCTTCAAGCGCCAAACGCTTTTCCACCTCAGCAACCCACTGCCCTGCTGTCACAAGCCGCGTCTTTTCTGCATAAGTAATACCTAGATTTCCATGCTCCACAGCATTCAGCATCAATTCATGAAGAGCACTTCGTGCCCGAGCAGGTTGGTCAAATAAAGCGGCTATGCGTATCGATAACGAAGTAACATCTTCAAGTGTACGAAACGTAAAACAGTACATGCGTTTTCTCTATGGTAAGGACTAGCAATATAGCATGTTTTTCGCAGTCACATATATGCAACAAACATGCAAGCCTTGCAGAATAAACATGTGCAAAATACACTTATAAGTTGTAATACTGTGGCAACCAAAGCTCTATTGCGTCGTAAGCGTAACGCAACTTATCGTGAGAAATAGACACAATGCCAATTCATGCAACCATCGCTTCCGATACAGCCGAAATAACCCCAGGCGATCACTTTACCTACGCAGAAAGCACAGAATATCGCCAGCAGCTTTTTGCCGCGTTTGATGCCTCTCCATCGCGCTTAATTGTTGATTTACATAATATAAATTTCATGGATTCCGCAGGGCTTGGCATGTTGCTTGTAACCGAAAGTGAATGCAGCCAGCGCGGCATAAGCCTTACACTACGCAAGCCCCAATCCGAAGTGAAATCCCTGCTAGAGCTCACCAATAGCGCCAAACGCTTTACCATCATCGAGTAACAAAATGCATAACCACCTTAAAAAGCACATTGTTTCAGCGCATCTGCGCATAAAACCTGTGGTTGCATCAGCACTCTTGGGAAATGCGTCATGAATGCATCACATTTCACACTCACCCTACCACCGCGCATGGATGTATCGCAGGCCTCCACACTGCGCGAAGAATGGCTCAAAACCATCCCCGAAAACAGCGATGTATTTCTTGATTGCGCAGCAGCCGAATTTATCAGCGCTGCTGGCTTGCAACTCATCTTGGCATTGGAAGTAATGCAAAAGCACTCAGGGCGTAACTTGTTCATCTCACGCGCAAGCGATTCCTCGCGTAAAGACTTCGCCCAACTCGGATTTCCCACTTTCATAGAGGAGCACCAGCATCATGGCTAAAACCATTCTCGCCGTCGATGATTCCAAAACCATGCGCGACATGGTCGTCTTCACCCTCAAAGAGGCAGGCTACACAACGCTCGAAGCTGAAGATGGTAAAGCCGCCATAGGCGTGCTGGCTTCAAACACCGTCGATGGCATCATCACCGATCTCAACATGCCCAACATGAATGGCTTCGATCTCATCCGCGCCGTGCGTGCCGATGCGAAGCACAAATTCGTGCCCATCCTCATGCTCACCACCGAAGGCGACGATACCAAAAAGCAAGAAGGAAAATCCGCCGGCGCCACAGGCTGGATAGTCAAACCTTTCAATCCCCAAAAACTCATCGACGTCGTCAAAAAGGTCTGCCCCTAATGGTCTCACTCGATCAGTTTCGCGTCACCTTTCTCACCGAATGCACCGAGTTGCTGACGGAGATGGAAGAGCGTCTGGTCGACTTATCCGAGGGCAATGCCGATAGCGAAAAACTGAACGCTATTTTTCGCTGCGCCCATTCCATCAAAGGCGGCTCTGGCGCTTTTGGTCTCGATTATATTACCCACTTCACCCACGCACTCGAAGCCCTACTCGATGCCATGCGCGAAGGCAAAGTGCCCGTCTCGCGCGACGCCGTGGATGCCTTACTCAAATCCGTCGACATCGTCACCCGTATGGTAGAATGTGCAAATGCCAACACCACACCTCAAGCAGGCCTTGGCGATGATATTCTCGTCATCCTCAAGCAACTTGCAGGTGCAAGTGGGACAGAACAAAAACAAAACACTGCCACAAGCACAGCCACCGCAAGCGGCCCTTCCAAATGGAATATCTCCTTCACCCCGCACGACACACTATTTCAAAGCGGCAACGAGCCGTTACTTATCCTGCGTGAACTTGCGCAACTGGGCGCCTGCAGCGTCACCGCGCATCACGAAAAAGTACCTGCACTTGATGCCCTCGATCCCCTGCATTGCCACCTGCGTTGGAGCATCACGCTCACCACCGATTTTCCAGAATCTTCCATACGCGAAGTATTCGAATTCGTAGAAACACATTGCGATCTCACCTTCACCTGCGAGGAAGCAAAATCCTCCACACCCGAATCAAAGCCTGAAGCAACAAAACCCGCAATCTCAGCAACAGAAGAGCCCACAAGCCGCGCCCCCGCAACAACCTCCATCCGCGTCGATCTCGATAAAGTCGACCGCCTCGTCAATATGATTGGCGAGTTGGTCATTACCGAAGCGATGATAAAAGCAGGTGCACGCGATTTATCGCCCGAATTCTTCGCAGGGTTATTACGTGGTATCGACGAACTATCGCAACACACGCGTGAACTCCAAGAAGCGGTCATGTCTGTGCGTATGCAGCCCGTTAAATCAATCTTCTCACGCATGCCTCGCATCGTGCGCGATCTCTCGGCACAGCTCGGCAAAGACATCCAGCTCATTACCTCGGGCGAAAATACCGAAGTCGATAAAACCGTTATCGAACAGCTAGGCGATCCCCTCACCCACATGATACGCAACTCCGCCGATCACGGCGTTGAAACACCCGAAGTACGCATCGCAAAAGGCAAGCCACCACGTGGCACCATCCATCTTTCCGCCGCCCACCAAGGCGGCCGCATCATTATCGAAATCACCGATGATGGCGCTGGCATCAACCGCACCAAAGTCCTCGCCAAGGCCCGCGAAAAAGGACTGATTGCAGCCGATGCCGTGCTCACCGATGACGAAGCCGATAACCTCATTTTCATGGCAGGCTTCTCCACCGCCGATGTTGTCTCCAATGTGTCAGGCCGCGGGGTTGGGATGGATGTGGTGCGCCGCAACATTGAAAATCTCGAAGGCACCGTACGCGTCAAAAATGAGCCGGGCCGAGGCTCGCGCTTCACCGTGTCACTCCCCCTCACCCTCGCCATTCTCGATGGCATGATAGTGCGCGTTGGCACCGAAAATTACATCATACCCATCACCAGCATTATCGAAACCCTGCGCCCTAAAGAGGGCGATGTGCGCCATGTCGAAGGCACGCACGATGTTATCAATGTGCGCGGCGAATTCATTCCCATTCTCTACCTGCACGAAATATTCAACATCAAAAACGCCGAAGCCAATGCAAGCCGCGCCCTCGTGGTATTGGTCGAATCAGGCCACGATAAACTCGGCATCGTCGTTGATGAACTCATCGGCCAGCAACAAGTCGTCATCAAAAGCCTAGAAGCCAATACCGACCCCGTAGAAGGCATTTCAGGCGCCACCATTCTGGGCGATGGGCATGTCTCGCTCATCCTAGAGATAAGCCAACTGAAAAACCTTGCACACAGCCATCACAGAAAAGCCGCATGAGAGCCCTATGACAGATATTTTCGATCAAACGCGAGATAGCACCAACACCAGTATCCAAACCGATACGCAGCAATTTCTCACCTTCACCATCGGCGCCGAAGAATATGGTATCGACATCATGACCGTGCGCGAAATCAAAGGATGGTCCGATACCACGCGCCTGCCCAACACGCCCGATTACATGCGCGGCGTCATGAATTTGCGCGGCCTCATCATCCCCATTTTCGATCTGCGTGCACGCTTCACCCACATACTCACCGAAGCCACCTCCAAACACGTCACCATCGTCATCGCCGCAGGCACCCGCACGGTCAGTATCCTCGCCGATACCGTCTCCGATATCCTCACCGTCAGCTCTGGCGAAATCAAGCCTGCACCAGAAATCGATAGCACCGTGGATGTGCGCTATGTCACAGGCCTGATTGCCGTCGAAGAGCGTATGGTAGTCATCTTGGACATCGAAAAACTTCTCGCCCCCTCGCTCGAACAACTCACCCTCTCACCCGAAACACAGCACTAATCGTACATGAAGGATTGCACCATGGAACAGACCATAAACAACAGCTTCTTAAGCCGCATCACCCAAATGAAACTGTCCATAAAACTTCCGCTCGCCATTGCAGGCTTCGCACTCATTTGCGGCGCAGGTGTCGCATACATCGCAATACATGAACTGACATCAAGCAACCACAGAACAAACTCCGATCTGATGCTGCAAAAAATGCAAAGCAAAGACGAAGCCCTCTCTGGCCTTATGAAATCAATCGAAGGCGATTTACATGCCCTCGCTGACAACCCCTTCATTATTCAAGCCGCCAATGATTTCACAGGTGCGTGGAACACCACAGAAGGTAACCAAACCCAGATATTGCAAGGTGCCTACATCACCAACAATCCTAACCCCACTGGCAAAAAACAGCTGCTAGACAGCGCCGAAGATGGCTCGCTATATAGCGATACCCATGCAAAATATCACCCCTACCTGCGCGAATTTCTAGAAGAACATGGCTATTACGACATCTTCATCGTCGATGCCGAAGGTAACGTCGTCTACACCGTATTCAAAGAGCTCGATTTCGCCACCAACCTGAAAAATGGACAATGGAAAGAAAGCGATCTTGCCAAATTATACACCACCATCATGGCCAATAAAGATGCCGAACAGGTATCCTATATCGACTTTGCACCCTACGCGCCAAGCAATAACGTTCCCGCAGGGTTCATGGGTCGTCCTATCGAAGATGCAAACGGAAACTACGTGGGCGCATTGATATTCCAGATGCCTATCGAGCGCCTGAATGCATTATTCAACGATAATGAAACATTAGGAAAAACAGGGCGCGTTATGCTGGTTGGCAAGGATTACTTGCTGCGTAACGATGTTCGCTTCGCCAAAGAATCCACTATTTTGAAAATGAAGCTCGAAACCGAAGAAGTAAAAAAAGCCCTCGCTGGTAAAAATGGCATCAACCTAAACACACAAAATGAACAGGGTGCACATGTCATCAGTGCTTATGAAGGGTTTGAATTCGCAGATGTCAATTATGCACTCATTTTCGAAATGCATTACGATGAAGTCATGGCGCCCGTGTACAAAGCACGCGAAGAATTCATGCTCGTCGCACTTGGTATAATCAGTATGGTCAGTCTGCTAGGTTACTTCCTTGCACATTCTATCACAGGCCCGCTAAGTCGCATCAACCGCATCATGCACCAGATCGCCGATGCCGATAACGTGGAAGTTCCCTACACCAGCCGCCGCGATGAAATCGGCGATATGGCGCGTACTGTCGAAGTCGTGAGATCAACCGTGGTCGAATCCACACGCATGAAACTTGCCCTGCACAATGCCAGCGCCAATATGATGCTGGCCGATAACGACCTCAACATCATTTACCTCAATCCTGCTATTATTGGCTTTCTGCGTGAAGCAGAACCAGCCATCAAAAAAGACCTGCCACAATTCGGCATCGACAATCTTATTGGAAAAAATATCGATATTTTCCATAAAAACCCTGCCCATCAACGCGGCATGCTGGCCAAATTGAATGAAACATTTAAAACCTCCATCGCCATTGGCGGCCGTAACTTCAACCTACTTGCCAACCCCATTTTTGGTAAAGCAGGTGAACGTTTAGGCTACATGGTTGAATGGGTCGATGGCATGGCAGAAGGCATTGTAGGTGCCGTCAACCGCGCACAGGCAATGATTGAATTCGAGATTGATGGCACCATCGTAAAAGCCAACGATAATTTCCTAAAAACCACTGGCTATACGCTTGATGAAATACGTGGAAAACACCACCGCATGTTCTGCGATAGCAGTGTAACAGATTCAGCAGATTACATTAAGTTCTGGGAAGGACTGGCAAGAGGAGAATTTCAGCAAGGAGATTTCGCGCGCAAACACAAAAATGGCCACGAAATATGGATTAACGCCTCCTACAACCCCATCGCCGATATCAAAGGAAAAATTGTAAAAGTCGTCAAAGTCGCCTCCGATATCACGGCAACCAAACTCACCATCTTGGAAAACGAGCGTGGGATTGCCGAATCAGTGGAAGTGCTTAAAAACCTCTCCGCAGGGGATTTAACCCATCAAATGCAAGGTGAATATAAAGGCACCTTCCGTGACATTAAATCCGCGCTCAACTCCACCATCGAACGCCTTTATGATATGGTCACCCAAATCATCGAATCAGCAAAATCCGTAAACTCTGCAGCAAGTGAAATCTCTGCAGGCTCCACCGATTTGTCACAGCGTACCGAAGAGCAAGCCTCAAGCTTAGAGGAAACCGCAGCATCGATGGAAGAAATCACAGGTACCGTGAAACAGAACACCGCCAATGCCGCCACTGCAAACGAACTTTCCACGAAAGCAAATCGCGTTGCAAGCGATGGTGGCAAAGTAGTGGAAGAAGCCGTGACCGCCATGGCGAGCATCGAAAAATCATCGAAGAAAGTCTCCGATATCATCGGTGTCATCGATGAAATCGCTTTCCAAACCAACCTCCTTGCCCTTAACGCCGCAGTTGAAGCAGCGCGCGCGGGCGATGCAGGCAAAGGCTTTGCCGTGGTCGCAAGCGAAGTGCGCTCGCTCGCTGGCCGCTCCGCATCAGCTTCCAAAGAAATCAAGGCCCTCATCAACGAAAGCGCAGCCCAAGTGCAAACGGGCGCCGAGCTTGTCAATCAGGCAGGCGACACCTTACGCAACATCGTAAGCTCCGTGCAACAGGTGGCAGGCATCGTTTCCGAGATTTCAGCCGCAAGCCAAGAACAAGCAACGGGTATCGATGAAGTGAACACCGCCATCACCCAGATGGATGAAGTCACTCAACAAAACGCTGCACTGGTCGAAGAAAACACCGCTGCCGCGCAATCCATGGTCGAACAGGCACGTGCGCTTGAGAAACTCATGAGCTTCTTCACCATCGACGAACAAAACAGAATGCAGGAAGAGGCAGCACCTAAGCAAATTGAAAAACCAAAGCTAGTCAGCAAACCTGCCTCAAAACCTAGCGCTGCAAAACAAAGCGTTATCAAGCGTCCCGCGCTCAAACCTGCCGCCAATGGCAGCAACGGCGCAGCAGGCTACAGCGAAGGTTGGGAAGAATTCTAGTCTCGAAAGTGCAGTATCATGTTACCTCGCGCCGAAGCACACACCAGTGACGAAAGGGAATTCCCGTTCACCGAACGGGATTTCCAGTTCCTCGCGCGCTTGGCAAACAGCAAAACGGGTATTGTGCTCGAAGCAAATAAACGCAATATGATATATTCACGTTTGGCACGTCGTCTACGTGCATTACACCTCACTAATTTCAGCGATTATTGCCGCCTGCTCGAAACCAACGCAGGTGAAAGCGAAATGGTGCATCTGGTCAATGCCATCACCACCAATCTCACCCATTTCTTTCGCGAATCGCATCACTTCGATCACC
>JAIXZB010000213.1 GCA_027489915.1 Rickettsiales bacterium
ACGATTTGTCATTCACGCCAATATCCCCAAAAATATCGAAGCGTATTATCAGGAAACAGGGCGTGCAGGCCGTGATGGGCTGCCAGCCAACGCATTGATGCTTTATGGCATGCGCGATGTTGTATTACAGCGCAATTTTATCGATGAAGGCAACGCTCCTGATACGCAAAAGCGCATTGAACACCGCAAACTCAATGCTTTGCTTGGGCTATGCGAAACCCCCGCCTGCAGGCGTCAAGTGCTTCTCGAATATTTTTCCGATAGTTGTACACCATGTGGCAATTGCGACCAATGCCTAGTACCTCCAGTCACATTTGATGCAACCATTGCTGTGCAAAAAGCACTGTCCTGCGTCTATCGCACAGGACAACGCTTTGGTGTGCAATACGTAATCAACGTATTACTTGGTAAAGACGATGAACGCATTCGCGCTTGTGGCCACCATACAATCAGCACATTTAACATCGGAAAAGAACACAGCGTGAGTGAGTGGCAGGGTATTTACCGCCAACTTGTGGCACTCAATTTATTATCCGTAAGCAGCGAATATGGCGGATTATCTATTACCGAAGAAGGGCATGCCTTTTTGAAAGAAAAACGCAGCATAGCCCTGAGGCGATTCAGCAAACCTAGCAAAGAACGCAAAAAATCCACCACGAACAGAATACTGGCAGATGAAATGGATGATGGATTATTTCTCGCACTCAAAGCATTGCGTATGGAATTGGCCAAAGCACAAAACATACCGCCTTATGTGATTTTTCACGATAAAACACTGCGCGAACTAGCCAGCGTAAAACCTAACGCCCGCGAAGAGCTTGCACATATCAATGGTGTAGGTGAAAAGAAAATCGATCGGTATGGAGAGCTATTTCTGAACGTTATACGCAGCTTTGAAGCCGCGTAGACTACCAACCAGAACGTGAGATAACGCCCCTCACCTCACCTTCAACCCTGAAATCGCTTGCCGCTATGAATGGCTCGAACTGGGTGTTGAAGGAATTAAGAATAAACGATGTGCCACTTACCTGAAGTTTTTTGATGAGTACTTCACCATCATTCACACACACAAATACTTTACCATTTTCCGGTACATTAGTTTTACGCGCAATCACCAAATCTCCCTCGTAGAGCTTTGGTTCCATCGATTTACCCTTGGCTTTGACCATAAATCCCTCAACCACAGGAAACGATAAGAGCTGCGAGGCAATAGGAATTCTATCGATAGGCTCACCATCAAGCACCGAACCTGATGGGCCGCAAGATGCAAGGCCGTATAAGTTCAGATACGTGACCTTGCTCTCGGGCGCACCAGACACAAGCTGGTAATCCTTTGGATTATACGGATTGCGCTTAAGATATCCCTTTTTCTCCAACTGCCCCATATGATGCGCCACTACACTGGTGGAGGTCACATCAAGCGCTTCCTGCAATTCACGCACGGTGAGCGGGTCATCGATATGCTTTGATAAGAGTGTAAGCAGTTGTTCCTGAACGGGATGGAGCGCTTTTGTCATAATGCAAAACTAACAAAATAAAAAAATTTAGCAAGAACAATTTGACTTGTTCTATTTTTTGTTCTAGTTAATGGCAGGCAAGCAAAAAACCACAAAATAGGAATAGTACCATGGCACAACTTCACCACAGCACACTGCAGCGCAATACCATCTCCGTATGGGTTAGTAACGTAATTGCGCATCTGTGGCACGGTGAAGATGCCATGGTGCGACCTGACAGACACCCGCTGATTGCAGAACGCATTAAGCGCACTCCAGCATTTCAGCCAATACCTATGCCCCGTCACCTTCGGATGTACTGTAACTAGCAAGGCTAACAAGAGACTCACCCGTCATACGCTGTATTATCCACTCCCTCATTGGAACAGCCCCCAGAGATGCATAAAAATCAATCGCAGGGGTGTTCCAATCAAGAACCGACCACTCTAAACGCCCACATCCCTCATCAATGACCTTTTGCGCTAGCGTGGCAAACAATGCCTTGGCAATACCACGTCGCCTGAACGCAGGATCAACATATACATCCTCGATATAAATACCTGGCCGGCTCATAAAGGTAGAGAAATTATAAAAATACAGCGCAAAACCTGCAGGCTCTGCGCCTACTTTTGCAATCAAACAATACGCACGGGGCGTATCTCCAAACAGCCAATGCGTAATGAGCGCAGCATCTGCCTTACATTCATGAGAAAGTTTTTCATAAGACGCTAAATCCTGAATGAATCGCACAATACGTTCCGCATCGTTAATAGTAGCATTTCTAATGATTGGGAAAGAATTCATAAAACCACTTCTACAGGAAGTGGCGGGAGTGACGGGACTCGAACCCGCGGCCTCCTGCGTGACAGGCAGGCGCTCTAACCAACTGAGCTACACCCCCGCATTTAATGCGAGATTTTTAGACGTCACTAATCCACCAAGAAGATGGTGGGCGATGAGAGACTCGAACTCCCGACACCCTCGGTGTAAACGAGGTGCTCTACCAACTGAGCTAATCGCCCCTTCTGAATATGCCTTTTAAGGACAACAACAAAAGTGGGAGCGTCTTAAACAGAAAAGACGCAGCTTGCAAGTGCAAACTGCGTCTATCTTGTAAGCAGCGCGTGATTGAAACTAAAGAGCCACAACCACACCTGCTAAACACAATGCTTATGCAGCCTTGCGCTTGTTCACTTGATCTTTAAGTGACTTGCCTGGCTTGAACTTAGGCTGGTTCGAAGCAGCAATTTTGATTACTGCGCCAGTGCGTGGGTTGCGGCCTTCGGTCGCTTTACGCTTTACAACTGCAAAAGTACCAAAGCCTACAAGGCGCACTTCTTTGCCTTTGGTGAGCGACTTCGACACTGCTTCGATGAATGCATCGAGTGCTTCAGCTGCCTTAGCTTTGGTGAGTTCGGTTTTATCAGCGATTTCTGCAATCAGCTCGTTCTTGTTCATGATAGGACTCCTTAAATGGAATGAGAGAAAAGTTACGCTCGCACAAAGTAGAACACCTATCGTGACATAAGTCTAATTTAACTAGGGTTTCCCTAGTGCGAATGCGTATGCAGATATGACAGTTTCCCAAAAGCTTGTAAAGTATGAACTCACGAAAAATGGCGAAAAAGCGCCATTTTCTGCAATTTATTTTTCTTGCAATTTTGGTTTATACCCGTGCAAACGTAAAAATATTTTTTAAAAACAATAAAAAACCTAGGAAATACTGGGCTTTGAAGGAACTCGCGAAAGCAGCTTATGCACCCATGATTGCGGCAATAGATTCAGTATACGCACACAGAAAATCATAGATTTGGGGAAGGAAACATGGGGTTTTCCACAAGCAATTGCACAAAAAATGCGCTGCGCCGCCTCTTCTGCCGACATTATAAAAGGCATGGGGAAGGCATTTACCTGCGTCATTGGTGTGCGAATAAATCCAGGATAGACCATCACAACCGATATATTTTTTCGCTTAAGTTGCGCACGCAGTGCTTCACCATAATAGCGCACACATGCTTTACTTGCGCTATATGCAGGAGCAGTAGGCATGGGATACATTCCAGCTACTGAAGATATAATACTGATAGTGCCAAAATTACGCGACATCATCAGTGTAATAACAGGCCAAATGCTATTCAACACACCTTGAATATTCACCTCAAGCACCGAGCGCGCCTGTGTTTCACTTTCTCCCACTTCCCCTGTGCCAGCGGATATTCCTGCATTCGCAATCACTAAATCTATCGGGCAGATTGCATCCTGCCCTGCAATCCAGAGCGCCATGGCAGCTGCATCGCACACATCAATAGAAGCTGCATATACTGTAGCAGATTGCGCACGACAGGCATCTGCCACTACCTCAAGGCGCTGAATATTTCTTCCTAGTAGATGCAGCGTAACACCCGCATTAGCATAACGGCGCGCAAGTGCCGCGCCCAATCCTGATGAAGCGCCTGTTATAAGAATTGAAGTGTGGGATTTGGATTTGCGCGAACTAAACATACGGCGGAAAATGACGCCCAGTTGCGGAAGCTGTAAAAATTTCAAATCCAGTGGCAGTCACCGCTAGTGAATGCTCGAACTGTGCAGAGAGCGATTTATCACGCGTAGTAACCGTCCAACCATCGTGACGATTCAGTATTGTATCTGGCTTGCCTGCATTCACCATCGGCTCCACCGTAAAGAACATACCTTCTTTCAGCACAACGCCTTTTCCAGGTTTGCCAAAATGCAGAATATTAGGCGCAGTATGGAACACGCGTCCAAGCCCATGCCCGCAATACTCACGCACAATCGAATATCCATGCTCTTCGGCGTAGGTTTGAATGGCGTGACCAATATCACCCGTTGTGGCACCTGGCTTCACCTGCTCAATACCTAGCATCATGGCATCATGCGTTACCTGAATCAGGCGCTTTGCTTTTGTAGAGACATCTCCCACATAAAACATACGGCTCGTATCGCCATACCAACCATCCACAATCACAGTGACATCAATATTAACGATATCGCCATTATTCAGCTTACGCTCATCTGGAATACCGTGGCACACTACGCGGTTTACGGAAGTACACACGGACTTCGGAAAACCGCGGTAATTAAGTGGCGCAGGAATCGCTCCCGAACCAATAATCATTTCATGGCATATATCATTGATACGCTGCGTAGTCATACCTGGCGCCACAACTTCTGACATAGCATCCAGCACTT
This sequence comes from Rickettsiales bacterium, assembly GCA_027489915.1. Taxonomy (GTDB): domain Bacteria; phylum Pseudomonadota; class Alphaproteobacteria; order Rickettsiales; family UBA3002; genus JAIXZB01. The sequence continues at coordinate 4,707 of JAIXZB010000213.1, forward strand.
TTGCAGCCAAAGCACCCGCCTTGCGCATGCCTTCCATATCACTTTGCGTGTGAATTGTTATGCCGCGATCATCAGGCATGGTTTCAATCAACTCATCATATTCGTCATAATTCATCAGGGTAGTTAAACAGATAGCAAAACACAGTGCAACCAGCTCTTTGCATTATTACCACATTGTATTTTGCTGCCCATCCGCTAGATGTAACTGTATATAAAGAGGTATCGCCATGACAACACCCACCGCATGCGTCATAGTAATCGGCAACGAGATTCTCTCGGGGAGAACCCAAGATAAAAACATCGCATTTCTAGCAAGCGAACTTAGCGCCATAGGCATTCCCCTGCGCGAGGTAAGAGTAATCCCCGATGTTGAACAAACAATAATCGATACAGTTAGGGCAATGAGTGCTGCCTTTACCTATGTATTTACCACTGGCGGCATAGGTCCGACTCATGACGATATTACCAGCGACGCCATCGCCAAGGCTTTTAACAAGCCACTTTTCAAACATCCAGAAGCCGAAAAAGCACTGCTCGCACATTACACTCCCGATCAAGTAAACGAAGCCCGCATGAAAATGGCTTTGGTGCCAGAAGGCGCGCGCCTTATCACCAACCCCGTAAGCGCCGCACCTGGATTCATCATCGAGAATGTCTACGTTATGGCTGGCGTTCCTCGCATTATGCAAGCAATGTTCGATGCTATAAGACCAGCACTTAAGGGTGGCCCAGCTGTGCTTTCCGAAAGCGTCACAACAACGCTGCCCGAAGGAACAATCGCAGCAGGTCTAACAGCAATCCAAGCTGAATTCCCTGAAACAGATATCGGGAGTTATCCTTACTTCAAACAGGGTGGTTTTTTCACTACCTTAGTGGTGCGCTCGCCTAATGATGAACAAAACGCAAAAGCAATGAGCAAAATCAAAGCCCTCATAAAAAATCTGGATGGAGATGAAACATCAGCACCCATTGCGGGCATGTAACACATTCAAAAGGGGAGCACATGAAATGCAAAAAGAACTACGCAATATAATAACTACTGCACTGGTATGCTTTATAAGCACAACCTCAGCGTCGATTGCTCAAAGCGATTCAAAAGCCACTAATCCATGCCATTCAGGTGAAATAAAACGAACAGAATCTCAAACCTGCCTCATGCAAGGCATAGTATATGGGAACAATGGCAGCCGAGAATTAGGAACGTTGATTACACTCAGCGCCGCCAAGCAATCAAATTCGAACAAATATTGGCTGCAAACGGCAGATAATAAACTGATAAATTTACACAGCTTTGAGCAAAATAATCCATCGTCAATTCTCTCCTGTGCCTTCAAAAGCTTGGGGTATAATCCCCAATACATCGGTAACCAGCAATCCTATAGCATCAGTCATTTTGGCTCTTACAGGCTAGAATTAAAAAATGGCGCGCTTGAAGGGGTCCTAAAAGCAAATTACCCATTTACAGGTACCCTAAGCACCCCCGATGGCACAAAGTGCAAAGGCAATTTTGATTATGCTCATGGCATATTTTCCTGGAAAGAAGCCAAGTCAATCTGCGAAAAAACCTATACCGAAGATGCTGGCAGATCCGCAAAACCTCAACTTCGCCAAATGAGGCACTACTACCACACTGCAGGTATCTATTACTTATGCGAAATCGAAGAGGCGAATGTTAGAGCAGACGAAAATAAAACAACCAGCTATTACCGCATAGATTTCGAAAAAGACGGAAAACCCGGAGTGGTACTCATGCGAGAGGCAACTTACGCGCAACAAAGTAAGTGGAAGTTTAAGTAATGGTGCTCCCGACCGGAATCGAACCGGTACTCGATTACTCGAAACAGATTTTAAGTCTGCAGCGTCTACCAATTCCGCCACGGGAGCTGACCTCAAGCAATCTCTTAATGAAACAAAACGCCAAGGGCAAGCGTGACCTAGGTTTTATTCGTTTGTAACACGCTGGCCATAGCTTGAATCAGCACAGCGCGTGGCGAAGAATCCCTGAAAACCAAGCCAATTTGCCGCGTGTAAGGGGCGCCCATGAAGGGAATATGCACAACCTGCTGCGTATCGATAGAAGCGCAAGCGGGCATCAGCGTCACACCATTACCCATAGAGACCATCTGGCGCAATGTCTCTAAACTGGTGGCACGAAACCCTGTGTGTTCGCTCGTACCAATCACACTGCACACATCCAGGGCTTGATCTCGCAAGCAGTGCCCATCCTCAAGCAACAGCATGTTTTCTTTGACAACATCACATGGTTCCACCCATTTTTTACGTGCGAGCGGATTGGTGCGTGAAACCGCTAATGTAAAAGGCTCACAGAACAAAGGAATACTCAAAAGACCTTTTTCCGTCACTGGCAGTGCAAGCAATGCGGCATCAAGCGCCCCTGTGCGAAGCTGCTCTAGCAAACGCTCGCTTTTATCTTCAAGAAGCAACAGCGTAATCTTAGGGAATTCAGCCGCTATGCGCGGCACGGCAGATGGCAAGTAATACGGCGCAAGGGTGGGAAACGCACCCAAACGAAACTCTCCCGCCATAGGGTCACGCAGCGTTCTTGCATGCGCAACCAGTGCTTCTGCTTCTTGCGTAATAGATCTAGCGCGGTTTGCCAGCATCAGGCCTTCCGCGGTTAAATGCATCGATTTCTGTCTTCGCTCAAACAAAGCAACCCCAAGCCAACCCTCAAGCTTCTTGAGTTGCATACTCATAGTGGGCTGGCTGACATTGCACGCCGCCGAAGCCTTGCCCATATGGCCATAATCCGCCATTGCCACCAGATACTGTAAATCACGTAAATTCATATATAGATTATATCTATCATAAATATAAAAACAATCGATTATATCTATAAATAATCCTGTGCCATAACTTGGTCAACAGGAGGATGTATGAACCGATTAAGCAAAACAGCAACCTACGGCGTTATGCACATGAGCGTGGCGTTTTTAGTTGCTTACTGCATTACGGGGAATTGGAAATTATCAGTGAGCATATCGCTGATTGAACCTATCGTACAGACCTTCTGCTATACCCTGCATGAACTGGCATGGGAACGTAAGCTGACCCGCAAGGCGCTTATGAGCCCCCACGGCGGGCATGCAGGCCTCTTTCACTCGTAATTCAAATTCCACAGGAGATTACTATGCTTGGTGTAGGCCAAAAATTCCCATCGTTTGCTGTAAAGGCAACCGTTTCACTCGATATGAACAACGCATTCGCCGATGTTACCAACGACACATACAAAGGCAAATGGCTCGTAGCCTTCTTTTGGCCAAAAGATTTTACCTTTGTGTGCCCCACTGAAATCGCAGAATTTGGCAAGTTAAACAGAGAATTCGCCGACCGCGACGCACAAGTGCTTGGGGTATCAACCGATAACGAGTTTGTTCACCACGCATGGCGCACACATCACGCAGATTTGAAGGATATCCCCTTCCCTATGCTGGCGGATGTAAAGCGTGAACTCACTACCTCGCTCGGCATTCTCGATCCTGCCGAAGGCGTTGCACAACGCGCAACCTATGTGGTGGATCCTGAAGGCATCATTCGCTTTGTGATGGTGACCGATTTGAGCGTAGGTCGTAACGTAAAAGAAGTAATTCGCGTTCTGGATGCACTCCAGACTGATGAACTCTGCCCATGCAACTGGCAAAAAGGGCAAGAAACCCTGAACGCCGCATAACCACAGGAGCAATATATGAGTATAGAATCCCTACGCGATGCACTGCCCGATTTTACTCGCGATATTAAACTGAATCTTGGAAGTGTTCTGACGCCAGAAGGCGCGCCAGAACTCACACAGAATCAGATTCTTGGTACGGCGCTGGCAGTAGCATATGCAACACGTTCAGTGGCTGTGATTGAAGCTGTAAAAGCTGAAGCATCTGCCACATTAACAGAAGCAGAAATGACAGCCGCTAAATCCGCAGCTACCATTATGGCAATGAATAACGTCTATTACCGCTTCACACATTATGTAAGTGATAAAGAAGTTACTGGCTTACCAGCCAAACTGCGTATGAATGTGATTGGGAGCCCTGGCATTCCAAAGCTGGATTTTGAAATCTATTCACTCGCAGTATCCTCAGTAAATGGATGCGGCATGTGCATGGAAGCCCACACCCACGAACTTACCAAAGCAGGGCTAGCAAAGGTTGGGATACAATCTGCAATTCGCATCGCAGCTGTTGTCAATGCAGCAGCTCAAGGATTGTTCATTGCATCGACTGATAGTAACTCATTAGCTATCGCTGCCTAAACTAAGGCGCTGCCACCGCCGCACTGGCGTCTGGCAGCGCCTTCACTTTGCGCAATTCCGCTAATTCTTCCGTTACGTCCTTAGCACGCTTAGGATCCATTGCTGCAAGTACGGGCGCAACTTTGCGCTCTGACATGGCATCAATAACAGATAGTAGAATAGTCATATCCAGTTCATTAAAGATAACTGCCGCATCGACAGGTTTCATGTTTTCATATATTTTCACCAAGCTCTTCACATCAGAATCCTGATGTTTCTTATAGGTTTCAATTAACCCCTTCACTTCCACCTGAAGCTTTTTCATTTCATCAATACGCGAAGTAATACGCTGCTCTGTGGCTTCAAGCGTTTTTTCTTTTACAACAAGCTCCTTCTCACGCACATCAAGTGCATCGCGGCGTTGCGCGAGGTTTTGTAATAAATCCAGCTCAATTTGATTGTATTTGGTTTGCTCTTTTAACTTCTTTAGTGCCTTAACTTCTGTAGGGCTGATATCACTTCCACCCGGTTCTGGCTTTTCTTTCTTAGCATCTTCTTTTTTGCCACTCTCTTCCTTTTTTTCTTCTTTCTTGGGCTCTTCGGCAACCGCGCTTGATACAAGCGTTTCACGCAATTCTATAGTATCAAAATAAATAGAATTAAGCTTCAAAACAAGAAGTAGGCTAAGCATAGTCATAGTAATCGGCAAAACGCGAAAACGCGAACGCTGCGCTTTTGAAAGTGAATAAGTACGCTTAGTCACTACTTTAGGCTTTGGATTCACCGAAGATGGATTAATGCCTTGCATGGAATCACGTCCTTTATTCATTGCTCTTTAGTGCATCTAGCAATTCTTGTTCCGCTTTCGACCTCATGCGCAAACCAGCACGCCGCTTATCTGCATCAGCACCTGTAATTGGCGCTGATTCTGATGCAGCCTGTCGTGCAGCCACTGCTTCAGCAGTGGGCGCTTGGCCTCGGCTTCCACGCGGCACATCGGCAGAACGATTAAGCGCTGCTCCACGCAGATTATTGGAAGGCGCATCATGTTTATCCGCAATTTTAGCACTACGCTCGATAAGAAACTGCAAGTCATCTGCCAAAAAATTAGCTTTATCAATTTTGTGCTGGATATTCTCACTAATGCGCGTTGAAGCGGCATGGATTTCGGCAATGCTCTGCGTTGCCCGCTGTGTGGATTCATCAAATTCCTGCACAATCTGCGCAAGCTCACTTTTTGCATCCTGAAGTAGGCGAATACGTTTATTCAAGCGAGAACAATAAAACAGCGTGATAATGAGCAACACTGCCATCATCACATCGACAATCAGCGTCAGAACCATATTGCCCATGCTAACTATCCCTATGCATCAAACGGTATTTACGAATATCTTCATCTAAAGAAACGGCCATTGTATCTCCAACCCGTCCCAAGCGGCCTGTGGTCAATTCCACACCACCGCACTTCAAAACAATAGGATCATCAGGTGTAGCATTGAGAAGCACTGTGGAGCCAATTTTGAAT
>JAIXZB010000016.1 GCA_027489915.1 Rickettsiales bacterium
CTGGGCATCACGCACGATAAAACCATCGCCATCGGCGACGGAGCCAACGACCTCCCCATGCTGCACGCCGCAGACTTAGGCATCGCCTACCACGCCAAACCCGCAGTCGAGGCCGAAGCCCAACACATCATCCGCTATAACGATTTAACCGCACTGTTGCATGTTCTCGGAATTCCAAAAAACGAGTGGGTTGAGAACTAGCGGCCAACTGTCTGCACAACTAACGCATCAAGCGTCTTCAAAACAGGTTTGATTTTCCTATCGATAGGAACACCCCTTACGGTATTCACTTTCACAAAAGCAATACGCTCTAAACCCTCATGCCTTGTACGTACGCTGTTCATAGCTTCGTCAATCAAATGCACACATTGCATCGCCATTGCTTTATCTTTATGCCGTGCAGACACAAATCCATCTTTCATCACTTCCGAAAAATCTTCTGCAATCTTAAGCGCCTGTGTACGGCTTACCGTCTTGTCAGATAAAGCACGTTGGTCAATAAACTGCATAGTACTGCTATCAGGATGATACATAATATTACCGTCATTTGAATCCAAACCAAATCCAGAATAAGCAGCGCGGTATGCGTCCTCAAAAAGTCCCTCAAACGGATTCTTTTGCGTTCTTAGAAAATTCTGCACTATCAGCGAAGGTAATGCATCTAAATGCTTTTCCATCCATTTTTGCATAGATTGACCAGGCACATGCCGCATAATAGCAATCACTGGATTTTCTATATCAGCTTCACTCACCAACAAAAATTGCCCGAATGCAATTCCAGAAGGCAATGATTTGGGAGGAGTAAGATGGGAAGTATGCTTAAATACGGTACGTAACATACCCGGCGATAGTTTGTTGCTTACACGCAGCACATAGTCCTTCAACTCGGGAACAGTAAAACGATGCACATTTGCAAAAGTCCCTGTTGCCAGAGGTTGTTCCTTGAGCGCAGACTCAATTGCCTCAGCAAGGTTTTGCGGGGTGTGTTCTGTTAAATCGTCTTTTGCCATACATAGTAATGTACCAGCAAAGGGTTAAGGCTTGATGACAACGTTAATATACTGATTTTATTATCATTACCGCACAGGCAACGTCACAAACACCAAATCCGTACCACGTGCCACGCGCAGCAGCACAAACCCGCGTTTATTCGCCCTTGCCTGCTTCACCAGCGCTGCAAACGTTTCCACCGTATCCACGCGCTGCTGGTTCACATCCAAAATCACATCACCCTGCAGCAGATTTTTCTCCCCCGCCACGCTACGTGGATCAACCCCCACTACGAGTAATCCGTACTCTGCATTCGGAATATTAAATTGCTGCTTAAGCGAGCGCGTAAGCGGCTTGAGTGCCATACCAAGCACACGTTCACCACCTACCACACCTTCGAGGCTTTCCTCGCCTTCCATCGGTAATTTAGCAAGCGCTTCATCATCAGGCAGCTCGCCCAATTTCACCGTGTAACGTTTGGTTTCACCGTTTCTCCATACCGTCACTTCCGAACGCTCGCCAATCGGCGTATCCGCTACAATACGCGGCAAGCTGCGCGTCTGGTTCACTTCCTTACCATCAAACGCAAGTATCACATCCCCCGCCTGCAAGCCACTGCCTGCAGCAGGCCCACCTGCCGTAATATCCAGAACCAGCGCCCCTTTGGTATCTTTTAACCCAATCGATTGCGCCACTTCATCCGTCACCGGTTGAATCTTCACACCAAGCCAGCCACGGTGGATTTTCCCTGTCTTACGCAACTGCGAAATCACGGGCTCAGCAAGGCTCGAGGGCACCGCAAACCCAATACCGATATTGGTTCCCGTCGGTGAAAAGATCGCCGAGTTCACACCAATCACTTCACCCTTCATATTAAATAACGGCCCACCCGAATTGCCACGGTTAATCGCTGCATCGGTCTGGATAAAATCATCATACGCACCCGCATTAATATTGCGCCCACGCGCACTCACAATCCCTGCGGTGACCGAACCACCAAGACCAAACGGGTTACCAATCGCCACCACCCAGTCACCCACACGCGCCGCATCCGAATTGCCAAAAGGGACAAATTCCAGCGCCTCTTTCGCATCCACTTTAAGCAGCGCCAAGTCGGTTCTGGGGTCACGGCCAATAATCTTTGCTTTCAATTTACTGTCATCATGAAATGTCACCATCACTTCAGTGGCATCCGCAATCACATGATTATTGGTCACAATGAAGCCATCTTCCGAAATCACAAATCCCGAACCAAGCGATGTCACCTTGCGCGCAGGCTGGCTGCGCTGCATGCCACCAAAGCCTCGAAACAATTCGCGAAATGGCGCCATTTGTGGGTCGTTCTCAAGCTCTGGCGGCAAACCCTGAAATTCCATCGCACGCGGCGCTTTTATTTTCTGCGTGGTCGAAATATTCACCACCGCCGGCACCAGTGGCGCAATCACATCCGCGAATCCCGCTGGAGCATTTGCATCCGGCACCCGTGCAAGCACAACACTTGGCAACATCACCATCATCACAAAAGCAACAAATCCACGCATATTTCTATCCATTATCTCTGTTAGTCGAGGACAGTATGTCCGAGTCAGCCTTGAGCGTCCTCATTGCGGAGGCCAGCAGGCCGAAGCAGGAGGTTAACGTAACAATAATTAGATAACACCTGTGTTATCTAATTATTAAGTTCGCGCAAGAATCCAGAATCGGGGGAGAGTACCATAGTCGTATCATCCTTCGAAATCGTCGCGCGGTATGCCTGCATCGAACGGTAAAAGCTGAAAAACTCTGGGTCTTGTCCAAACGATTTCGCATAAATCCGCGCCGCTTCCCCGTCGCCTTCCCCGCGAATCGTCTCCGATTTCCGCTTCGCATCCGCGATCAATTCCGTACGTTCGCGCTCAGCGCCTGAGCGTATTTCAATCGCTTTTTCTTCCCCCTCAGCGCGGAAACGCTGCGCTTCTTTGGTGAAGTTTTTGCGCATCCGTTCATAGGTCGATTGCGAAATATCCAGTGGCAAATCCGCGCGCATAATCCGCACATCCACCACCTCAATCCCAAAGCCCTGACTGTCCGAACCATCGGTCGCATCTACCTTACCCGTCTGCGCTTGGCGATTCACCAACACCTGAATCTCCTCCATAATCTGCGCCCGCTTATCCGAAAGCAAATCGGTGAGTGAGTAGTTCGCAAGCGTTCTACGCATGCCTGAAGTCACAATGCTCGCCAAACGGCTCTTCAAATTTTCCTCATTTTTCACCGCCTGATAAAACTGCACAGGGTTGGTAATGCGGTAGCGCACAAACGCGTCAATCACCACGCGCTCTTCCACATCTGCTGTGCGGTTGCGCGTAATCAATTCGGTCGGTGGCGCTTCAAAATCAAGCAGCCGTTTATCAAAACGCATAATGTTCTGAATAAACGGAATCTTGAACGAAAGCCCAGGCTCGCGCACCACGCGCTTGATTTCCCCAAACTGTAACACCAACGCCTGCTGCGCCTGATTCACCACAAACACGCTATTGAAAAAGAGGAACAACACTGCCCCCAGCCCAAACATGGTTTTTACAAGTATCTTCGGCATATCCCTTACTCCGTCTTAGGCTTGGGTTGGCTCATCGCAGGCAAAGGCAATACAGGCACCACGCCCTGCCCACCTGATTTTTGCTCAACAATCACTTTGTTCATGCCCTTAAACACCTGCTCCATAGTTTCTAAATACATGCGTTTCTTGGTCACATCCTTGGCAAGCCGATACTCTGCATACACACTGCCAAACCGCGCTACATCCCCCTTCGCCTCGGCAATGACACGATTTTTATACGCCTCAGCTTCCTGCACCATTTTCACCGCTTCCCCTTTGGCACGCGGCAAAATATCGTTGCTATAGCCCTCCGCCACACTTTCCGCGGTGGCCTTATCCTGCTCGGCGCGCTTCACATCCTGAAACTCGTCAATCACGGGCTTGGGCACATCAGGTCTACTCAAGTTCACCGCAATCACTTCAATACCCGCATCGTAACTATCCAAAATCTCCTGCATAATTTTCTGCGTATCATCCGCAATTTTCGATTGCGCCGAGGTGAGAATTTCCTCGAGCTTATTGCGCCCAATCACTTCACGCATCGCACTTTCGGCAACCGCACGCACCGTGCCCACAGGCTCACGAATACTAAAGAGAAAATTCTGCGGCTTGGTTGCATCAATTTTCCACTGCACCTCAAAATCGATATTCACAATATTGCGATCCCCCGTCAGCATCAGGCTTTCCTTATCCGCAACCGCACCACTGCCCGAACCAATCTCCACCTTGTTCACCGAAGTGACTGCAGGCACCAGCACCGTTTCAATCGGGTAGGGAAAATGGTAATTCAAACCAGGGTTTGTCGTGCGGTGATATTCTCCAAACCGCAACACCACTCCCAGCTCATCCGAATTCACACGGTAAATGCCCGAGCCCAGCCACAACACCAGTACTGCAAGTAATCCCAGAAACACCACGCGTTTTTCATTGCCATCATCGGGCGAAAACACCGCGCGCATTTTTTCCTGCTGCTTGCGAATCATCTCCTCAAGGTCTGGCCCGCCCTTATCGCCGCCGCCTCCACCCGAGCCACCGCCACTACCAAACGGCCTACCCGCCTGATGTTTGCGCGGCTTACCCCACGGGCTGTCTTTGCGCCCATTATCATTATCTGCCATGCGAGTCCCTATCTATGCTTGTACGAAATGCAATTCCTCCTAGATATAGGGGACATAGAATCAAGGTCAAGCAGCACCCGAAATGAATACGCACTCCGAAATCCACAATGCCGTGCGCGCGCGGCTAGAAGGGCTTAACACCGAAAACGGCGCCCCCCTCATCGCATGCATCAGCGGCATCACCCTTCGCGGCGATACATTGGGATTCATTCTGGAAACCACTGCGGAAGAAGCCCCACTGCTCGAAGCCACCTGCCAACGCGCCCTTGCCCCACTTGCAAAAACCATCACCATCATCTGCACACAGCACGCCACAGAACCTACCGTAACACGCCCACCTCCTGCGCGCCCAGCGAACTATAACGCCACACCCCTGCCGCATGTCGGGCGCATCATCGCTATTGCCTCGGGCAAAGGCGGGGTAGGCAAATCCTCGCTCACCGTCCTGCTCGCCCATGCGCTTGCAGCAGCTGGCCACAGCGTCGGCATAGTCGATGCCGATATCCACGGCCCATCCATCCCCCGCATGCTCGGCCTTGTGCCCACACCCCCCACCGTGCGTGATGGGCTCATGATTCCCGCATTCGCCCACGGCATCATGGCCAATTCCATTGGCTTAATTGCAGGAAAATCCGCCGCCATCTGGCGTGGCCCCATGGTCAGCAAAGCCCTAACCCAGCTGCTCCGCGGCACCAACTGGCACCCTCAATTTTCATCAGTCCATGATGAAAAAAGCCATGTCAAACATGACCAGATACTAGAAGTGCCTACGCGCAAACAAAGGAGTGTAGCGGCGCTACATGACTGCAGTGTGCACAGAAACGACGACGCAGATGGTCATGTTTCACATGGCGAAACCATACTCCTCATAGACCTGCCCCCCGGCACGGGCGACATCCAACTCTCCCTCATGCAAGCCGTCCCTGTAAGTGCCGCCATCATCATCACCACCCCGCAAGAAATCGCGCGCATCGATGCCCACAAAGCCGCCACCATGTTCCAAAAACTGAACATCCCCATCCTAGGCATTGTCGAAAATATGAGCTACTTGGAAACACCAGAGGGCACCCGCCTCACCCCCTTCGGCATGGGCGGTGGCCAGCAGTTAGCAGATAGCTTTAGCGTCCCCTTACTCGCCCAACTACCGCTAGACCCCGCCTTAGGCCTTGCCCTAGACAACGGACAAAAACCGCCCCACAGCCTATGTGAAGCGGTTTCAAAATTGCTACAAAAAATCAACTATTGACGCAGAGGGGTGTTGCCTCTTTCGCTAGGCACATTTGGCCTCTCAACCACTGGTGGCGTTTGCTCTGGCGCGAGCGATGGCTGACGCGCACCCTGCTCAATCTGCCGAGTAGCCTCTGCAAGATACGCATCCAGATTCACAGGCTGCCCGCTGCGATCTGTTGGTGCAATGCCCGATCTTTCCACTGCAACCCGCATACCGTGTGTTGCCAATTCAAGATTCACAGCACTTGCACGCCCATTCATGGCACCAAGCGTTACATTACGCGCCTCATTTACAAACGGAAGTAATTCACTCGCAAGCTCTGGCTTCTGATTAGCAATAATAGTCATATTCCGCGCAAGGTTTGCTGCTGCACTGGCGGCATCAATACGCGTTGGATTCGCAACGGTATTCACACCGTTATTACCATAATTTGGCCGATTCAGAAATTCTGGATAATTCAATCCTTGTCCCGTACGTGCAATATGACTCACATCCTGCAAGGCCGCATCTGCAATTCGACCAGACTGGCCTAACAATGCTGCATTAACCTGTTCCCGAGTAGCAAGTCCCATAGCCACAGCTTTATCACCAAAAAATTGCCGTGCAGGGTTATCATTCACCGCCTGCACTTGCTCGCGCGTAAGCCCTAACATTCCGCCAATTTGCGGCACACCAGGTAATTGCGATTTATAATCCGTCATAACATCTCCATTCCTAATCAAAGTAATGAATTTTTAAGCTATCCCTTAAACATTAAAATTATGTTACGACGGCACAAATCACAGTCAATTTCACTGATTTGTCACATTCTGCAACCCTAGCGCATGCTATGCTGCGAGCATGATAAAAGATATTCTATATACAGTAGCAGGAGCAGTGACTGGCCCCGTAGGCGGCGCAGTCGCAGGATATTTATACGCCCGCGAAGAAAATAATCTCGCCCGGATGCAAGGATTGCCCGAAACCAAAAACCCCCTCACCAGCGCATTAATAGGCATGGCAGGTGGAATGATATTTGGCCTTGGCGGAGCCTATTACGGCAATCAATTATCGAAAGCCCAAGACCGCACTGAACAATTCATGAACACAGGCCAATTAACGCATAAAGCACCTACACCCATCGAACGCGAAATGCATAAACTCGAAGGCACGGTGAACAACGTAACCCAACCGCACGCATCACATTGGCAAGATAAAATCACCACCGAACGCGCAGCGCCCACCCAAGCAACCCAGCGCTAACTGCAATGCGAAGCAAGCCCTAAAATACAAAAACTGTACGGCTCCAAAAATGCCCAGATGCTAGGAGTCGCGGAGCACAGGGAGGGAGTGTAGCAGCGCTACATAACCGAACGAGCACCGCAAGACGACAACGCAGATGGGTGCTTTTCGAGCCGTCCCGCAGTTATTTCTTTTTGGGGCCGTAGGCTACGCGATCCATCAGTGCCAGCATCACGCCAGACACCACAAACACAAGGTGAATAATCACCATCCACATAATATCCTTTTCAGAATATTTCTTGATATCCATAAATACTTTCAGCAAATGGATCCCCGATATCGCGACAATCGAAGCAATCAGCTTCAACTTCATCGCCGCAAAATCCACTTTGCCTTTCCACTCAAATTGATCCTCATGATCATCGATATTGATTTTCGAGACAAAACTTTCGTAGCCCGAAAAAATCACAATCAGCAGAAGGTTTCCTGCAAGCGACAAATCAATCAACGCCAGCGCCGCCAGAATTACATCACTCGTACCGAGCGATCCGATGTTCGAGAAGACATGAAAAATTTCCTGCACAAACGTGAACAGAAGCGCCACCAACGCCAGCACCAGACCAAGGTAAAACGGTGCCATCAACCAGCGGCTGGCAAACAACCCGCGCTCCAGTGCGCGCTCTACAGCATTGCTTGCCATGACTATTCTTTCACGGGGCAAACTTCGGGTTGCAACCAGAGTTGTGGCGAGCCGCTTGGTGCAAACATCGACACCACACCTTCTTTACCTTCACCCACCAGTGGGTTTCCACCCGCCTGACACGTGCCAGCCGTTAAACGCACACGCATTTTCCCACCTTCAAGCTTAATGAGTATAAAGCGTGCAGGCGAGTTCACTTTGGTTTGCGTGCCATCATCTTCGGTCAAAATCACTTCCGTAAGCGGCATAATATCTGCCTTGTCCGTGCGTGCACTGCTCAGTTGAAACGAAGTAAAACTCGCCTGCTGATACAACTCACTCCAGGGTAAAAACCGCGCGTGATTCGCCACCTTCTGCGTCCACTGAAACCAGCCCTGCGCAATCTGCAACCAGCTTCCTTGCACATTCACAATCATCACGCCTTTCTGCTCGGGCGAAAGCATGAATTCCGATACCGGCGTCTGCACTTCAATAATCGGCGCTTTTTTGTTAAACAAGCGATTGAAGAAACTTGGCTTCCATTCAGGGTCTGGGCCTTTTTTCACCAGTACATGCTGCTGAAATTCAATCGTACTACCCGTCGATTGCAGCGTACCCACCACCTCCGCACCCAAATCCGGCTGAGCATATACCTTGATGCCCTCATCAGGCGAAATGGGGCTCCCCGCCTCACCCGAAGGTACAATCAATCCTGCCCCCATAGGGTTTGCCATCGGCACAGCTTCCGCTGTTTGCTCTGCAGCAGGTGCTTGCTGTGCATCCTCTGCAAACACTGGCCCAGCAAACGCCACTGTCGCCAACGCTATCAACGCTAAAAATGAAAACCGCATTCGTGCCTACCTTTTTTAGTATTCTATTTCCCTTAAAATCCCGTCCAGCTGAACGGCAAAACTAAACCTAACCAGCCATCCCCAAACTCTTCTGCATCTCATCCCATTCGCGCTTGCTTAAGCCACTTGTTTCCTGCGTCACAGTTTCGCCTGCAATCATGCGCTTCACTGCTGCTGCTGCGGTGCGCGAAAGGCGCATACCATGCATACGATGCTCCTTAAATGCATCAGTCGCAAGCGGCACCCATGCTTCCATGATTCTCAAAATCGCATCCGCATAGACACGGATTTCGTATTGCGCATGCGGGTCGGCACGCAGCATCACAAAATGCATCAGATTATGCAGGTCAATTTTCCAATACCACTGCGTGTAATAATTCAGCGTCAGATTCATTCGCGCAAGTTCACGCGCAATCCCAGGCGCTTCCATATCGAGCACATTGCCCTGCGCATCCGCATTCATCAGCTGCTCATAATGGCCATATACTTGCTCAGCATCCGTACGCAGCATGGCAATCACCTTCGCCGATTCCTCAGCCGAAAGCGTATCCCCACGCCCCTGATTATTCACCTTGCTCTGCGCCGCCATATGCTCGGGCGCTGGCACATAAAACTCTTTATCCATCACCGAATAACGCGCCGAATATTCATTCACGTTTGCGGTACGGTGACGAATCCATTGCCGCGCCACAAAAATCGGCAGCTTCACATGCAGCTTAATTTCGCACATCTCAAACGGGGTCGAATGCCAGTGGCGCATCAGGTAATTGATCAGCCCTTTATCCTGACTCACATGCTTGGTCCCTTTGCCGTAACTCACACGCGCCGCCTGCACAATGGCCGAATCATCGCCCATATAATCAATCAGGCGCACAAACCCGTGGTCAAGCACCGGTATCGCTTCGTAAAGCATCGATTCCAATGCGGGCACCGTCGCACGGCGCGTAGGGGTCGTATCATTCTGTGTAGCAGAAATATCCTGTTGCTGTTCAGCCGTAAGCGCCATGTGTTGCGTCCTTGTGTGCGATGTTTCTCTCACAGAAACCATACCTAAAACCGCACACATGCTACGCGCCAGCGCACAAAGCGCAAGCAGCGAACATGCACAAACACACACCTATGTGGATAACGTGGATAACTTAAATAATATAGTTATTGCAGCACCACTGCACCAAGCCCTGTACTACGTGGCACCATCGGAGCATTTGGTCTACGATTACCGTCCGCCCCATCCACAGCTACCCCGCCCGAAATAGTATCAGGTGCCGCAACCCCAGATATCTGAGCCTGCGCAGCCCTCACAGGGTTTACTCCCACCACCACTGCTGCTGCAATATCAGCTGGCGTGGTGGCAATACCGCGCGCTGTAGCTGCGGTGATTTGCTCCTGCACTAAGCGCTGCGCAAGTCCGTTCTCCATTGTCATCGCACCATGGCTTTGCACGGCAATGCGTTGCAATTCAGCCCTCTCAGGTCTCGTAAGCGTTGCACGACGCGCATTCAGTTCTTGTGCACGTGCATTAAGCTGTGCTGCTTCACGCTGCGTTGCCACCAACTCTTTAAGGGTTGGATCTGCATTTTCAGCAACCGCAGCATTAGGGTTAGCGCGCAGCGCATCAATAATGGTGCGCCCCGCTTTCGCTTCGTCCATCTGACGTCCAATACCACGCACCGTCATTTCAATCATGCTGGGGTCAACATCTGCCCCAAATGCACGTGCGATGGGGCGCGCCACTTCATTCACTGCCAAGGTTCCAATACCAATCGCTGCAGGCAATACTGCACCAGCACCTGTAGTAGCCGCAGGTGCAGTCCATGCCGTCGCCACTGTTCCTGCATCCGTGAACCCACGAATCAACGCTTCCGCTGTACGACCTTGTGCGATAGCCGCACCCGTATTCACCACCGGCAATGCCAACGCTGCATTTTTAGCTGCATCTTCTGCCGAACCGCCTTGCAACAATGTAATACCGCCTGAAATCACAGGAGCCACTGCAATCACACCCGCACCTGCCACCACACGGGGTGCAGCACTTGGCGACACCGAAACAGGTGCAGCTGCTACAGGCGCCGTCGCAACTGCAACAGGAGTCACCGCTTTTGGAATCGCTGAAGCAGGGCCAGCAGGCACAGATGTTACCACACGCGCCACCACATCATTAACTGGCACCTGAGGGGTAAGCGGAACCCTTGGCACACCAGAACTTGCAACCGCAGCAGGAGCCGCAGGTGCGGCAACAGGAGTTGCAACACGGGCTGTAGTCTGCGCAGCGGAACTCCACGGCCCATAAGACTGCACAGGCTGCACACGCGCTGCAGCACCTGCAAATTCAGCCGTTGCAGCAGGGCTTGAAAACATACGCCCCACTACATCACTCACGCCCGTTCGTGCACCACTACCCATAGTTACTGCACCATCAATCATAGCACCAATCGGACGGCGAATCACCGATGCTTCACGCATCGTAGCCAATCTATCATAAGCGCCAAACTCAACACCTTTCACCGCATCAATACCGCGTGTACCTAAACGCGTAAGCGCACTTGGGGTTTGCTGTGCAAGCCGTGCTTCAAGATCAGGGCGCAGCGACATTTGCAGCGCTTCTCTTGCAGTGGCGCGCACCTGCGCCAACTCAGGCGCACTTGCACCCGTTGCACGTGCTGCTTGCACGGCCTCTTTTGCACCCTGCTCCACCACACGGTTAAATGCAGACTCAATACGCGCTGCACCTACGCGATCAAAAAACATCCCTGTTTTTTGTGCAATCTGCGCAGGAAGCTCAAATGCCGTTGCCGTAAAAAACGTTGTAATCTGGCCCACACCTGGCACATGCCTGTTGGTGAAGGGAATACGAAATCCAGTGCCACCAATTTGCGCCGCCTTTGCAGTTGCAAGCGCAGCCGCTGTGCCACCAGCACCAGCAATCGCTAAATCACCCACGCCCGAAACCACATGCCCATTGGCAATATCCACCACGCCACTCACCGCACGATCAGCAATCATACCTGAAGTATTAGCCACAACAGTACCAAGCGCCCCTACACCAGCAGCCACCGCGTCGCGTGTTTGCCCCATCACGCGCTGATCTTCCGTGCGTAACACCGTCGGGTTAGCAGTATCCGCCGCCCCAGTACGAAGCACTCGCCCATCGCGCGTGCGTGTTTGCGCATTGCCTGCAGTCATTGCCTCTGCAAGCACGCCACTTGCAAGGCCACTATCCACCAAATCCTTGCGTACAAGGGTCATAGCAGCATCACGGTTCCAATCACGCAGAATATCTTCAACACTGCGTGGTGTATCCGAGCCACCCAACATCTTCGGCAAAAATCGCTCCATGATCGAAGTAACAAATGCCTGCGCATAGGTGAGAAACTCACCACTCTGCAATCCTACACTTAAAGGCTTCGGCTGAAAATTCGCTGTGTGTTCATAGAGCGATCCCGCATACGCAGCTGCAAGCTGTTCTGCCTGACGCTCCGTGAACCGCGCCCTCTGCCCACCATCGCGCGTAAGCAGGCTCGATACATCATTCACCACACTCGATAAAAACCGCGGCGCAACCGACCCCGTAGACCAAATTCCACCAATAATAGCACCCGTGCGCCCCGTGGCACCCGCTAATGCATCAGCAGCCACTCTATTGGCCCCGCTCGCATCTACCGAACTGCTGGTAATCCCAGCCACACTTTGAATGCTATCGCTCGTGAATTTAAATCCCCACGCCGTCATCTGCTGCATAGCAGTCGCATAATTACCTGCGTTAATTTCTTTTTTAAGTGACTCAAGCTGGCTAGGCGGAAGCGCATAAATACGGTCAAGCTCCAGCAAAAATCCCCGCACCCTAAGCGCCGCTTCACGGGCTTCTTGGTTCGGCAAACTAGCAATGGTCGGATAACGTTGTGCTACAGTCATGGTATATCTCCTACTTTGTACTATACCCCATTTTCATGACAGGTTTGTGACAAAATCGCTGCCTAAATAATAAGCAACACACACGGGCTCTCCTTGCAAATTCGCACCATATAGGCTATGTTAGTTCTGCTGTAGTAATACAGCTATGGTGATAAACACATCAGAGAATAGGCGGATTGGACCCGGGGGCGGAACCCGGCATCTCCACCAAGCCGCCGCATGCGGCGGCTTGGTGGGGATGAATTAGGATCGACAACCGTAGTAAAACTGCTGCTTTTGCCTGGTAAGACACCGCCATAAAGGTTCATTTTTTAAGTGCAAACGACAACGTTTCACTCGTTGCTGCTAACGACAATTTTGTCGTAGCGGCTCGTATCGCTGCTTAGTGTAGCTTTACAGAGTCCTAGTCAGTAAACGCAGCCCGAGGGGAGCTGGGCAACAGAATCCCCTCACCTTCTCACACCCATAAATCTGTCACCCCGTATTTATTACGGGGTCTGGCCATCAATATCCACCATCAAGCCAACTTGCACCCCAGACCCCGCAACACATGCGGGGTGACACTAAAAAACGCTACCCATCTTTGAAAACAGGCGCGACCGCGCCACCACGAAGTGACAACGACCCGTTTAGGGCGTTGGACTGAGCGCAAGCGAAGCCCGTAGGGCGAGTATCGTTAAAACGATACGTATCTTCGAGGGTGAATTGCGAAGCAAGAGGGAGCGGCGAGACGCCCTCCCTATGAGCGCAGCGAATCACTAATATAATACCGCTTCCCCGCATCCATCGACCAACGTGCTTTGGGCATCTGTGCAAGTGGC
>JAIXZB010000200.1 GCA_027489915.1 Rickettsiales bacterium
AAACGTTTTTGCAATTCGGTGCTGAGTGACGCGCGTATCCAGGCTATGTCGTTAGCAGATCCTACAATCACAAGATGTTGGAATGCCTCTGTTTCGCTGGCGAATTGCATCAACTCGTTGAAACGCTGTAGCGAACTGTAGATAGGAGTATCTTCAATCATGGAGGGGGGCATCAATCCTGAGGTATCGTTTTGTAACACAGCAATCATGCCGCCGCAGGCAGCAATAATAAAATAGCGCGGTAGCTTTTTTTTGCATGCAACATTGCAGCGCCCATCACAGGTTTTGCGCGGTGGGGCGATAATTGAATCTGCATGTGCTGGCGTTTCCATCGGCACAGTCTAACAGTGCAAAATCAGTGCGCCTTGATTTGAATCAAATGCCCTTTTTGGGTAGCGAAGCATTATGCATACTGCCCGGCAGCAAAGCCTGAAGACCATGCCCATTGGAAGTTGTAGCCACCCAGATGCCCTGTCACATCGACCACTTCGCCAATGAAGAAAAGCCCAGGCACGGTGTTACATTCCATAGTTTTTGAGGAAAGCGCAGTTGTATCAACACCGCCTAACGTGACCTCTGCCGTGCGGTAGCCTTCTGTACCTTCAGGCATCACGCGCCATTGGTTTAGTCGCTCAGCAAGCTCGGTGAGTTTTTTATCGCCTATCTGCGTTAGTTTACGTGGGCCATCTGGCGGCCAATAGCGATCGAGAAATGTTTTCACCATGCGCTTGGGTAAATACTGCGCAAGTACGGTGGCCAATTCCTGATTGGGGGTGGAAACTTTGGCTTGCTTGAGCAGCGGCGCTAATTTCTGAGCTGGTAATACGTCAATCGTAACCACGTCCCCTTGTTTCCAATACGACGATATTTGCAGCACCGCAGGGCCGCTTAAGCCGCGATGGGTAAATAACAACCCTTCGCGGAATTTCTGTGTGTCAATACGTGCTGTGGCATCCACCGCAATACCTGATAGGGATGCGAAATGTGCGAGCTCTTCTGGCGGCAGGGTGAAGGGCACCAGCGCAGGTGATGTGGGAACTATGTTCAAGCCAAACTGGCGCGCAATATCGTAGCCCAAACCAGTAGCGCCCATTTTGGGAATGGAAAGCCCACCACACGCCACCACCAGAGAAGCAGCACGTAACGTTCCTGCTGAACTATCGACAAGGAAAGCGTCACTCTCTTTTTTGATAGTATGGATGTGTGTTTCTAGCCGAATGCTCACACCTGCATCATCGCATTCGCGCAGTAGCATAGCGATGATTTCGTTTGCCGAGCCATTGCAAAAAAGCTGGCCCAGAGTTTTCTCATGGAAGGCGATATTATGTTTTTTGACCAGCGCTATAAAATCATGCTGCGTGTAGCGCGAGAGTGCCGATGCGCAGAAGGCAGGATTTTGTGAAAGGAATTGTTTGGGGCTCGCATGGATATTGGTGAAATTGCAGCGACCACCACCAGAGATGCGGATTTTCTCTGCGGGTTTTTTTGCATGGTCTATTACTTCAACACGCCGCCCACGCTTGCCTGCTTCAATAGCACACATCAGACCAGCAGCCCCTGCGCCAATTATAATTACATCGGTATCTATCATAGCCGCGTTATAGCAGTTACTTGAAGCGTTGCCAGAGATTACAGCCGCGATGAATCAGAGAGGAAGGGAATGATTAGGTACAGTTGGAGTATCAAGCGTATCATCGAACAAGCTTCATTCTGGGCTTAAGCCAACAAAAAGCCATCAAAAGGTGACTTTTGTAGTGGCTGGGGTATGTCGACTAAGAATAAGTATTTTCACATTATTTTTATGAAAGGCTATAAGTATTTTTATGCCATCCATCCATAGCAGTAAGATTTTATCTTTTAGTGCCGATGATATTTATCGCGTTGTAGCGGATATTGAAGGATATCCAGCGATACTAAATTACATCAAGTCGGTGCGCATCCTGGCAAAAAGTGATAATTACATAACTGCCGCGGTGAGTGTGGGCGTGGGGCCAATCCAGTTCTCGTATGAATGCGACATTACTCTGACACCACCACAGCGCATCGACATTGTTTCGATGAAGGAACCTTTTAAGAACCTTATTGCATCATGGCAATTCACGCCCCTTAGTCCAACGAGCACCAAGATTGACTATGCCCTCGATTCACAATTTGCATCAGGTTTCATGGAGCGCACGGCGGGGATAATGCTGGCGCAGCAGCTGCATTACTCGCTGAAAGCCTTCGAGTCACGTTTACGCAGGTCGTAGTCCGCAGCGATTTCTCCTGGATTTAGTACAGAGAACAAGCCCGTCTTTACTCCAGCCAGTGTAAGCAGCATTTCGTGTTTAAGAAACGGAATTTTGCACAACAATCCGAAACTGAAGTCGCGGATAACGGGGAACAGACGGCTATCAGACTGGAAGAATGGTGTCAGCCAGCCGCTTGCCGTTTGGTAAAATCCAACATGCGCTTTGCGATGTTTGGCATACGCTGCTAAAGCTTCAGGAACACTGGGTGCAGTGTCAAGGGCTTGTGATAGTGTCAGTGCGTCGAGCAATGCAAGGTTCGCTCCTTGCCCGAGCTGTGGACTGGTCGCATGTGCCGCATCGCCAATACATACCACTCGTTCGCCGTGGCATTTGTGCAAGCGGATGTCGTTGTAAGTTGCAAAATTTAGGTCATCGATGGATTGGAACTGGTTCAGTAGTGGGGCAATATCTGGCCATAGCGAAATGACATACTTACGCCACGTTTCAAGCCCCTGTTCGCGCCATTGTTGGTATTCATGAGCCCGCAGGCTCCAGAAGAATGCTACGCGTTCGCCATCGCTGCCACTAACCTTACCGACAGGTAGTACGCCAATCATGTGGTGGGCTTTACGATACCGCTGGTTCAATGTATTATTGAACTGACCGTCATGATTGTTGCATACACCCCATATTGCTGCGTAGGGGTAAGGCTTATTAAACTTCACCTTGGCAAATTTATCCCGCAATTGCGAACGCGCACCTTGTGCATCCACCACCAAGTCATAGGGGCCGAATTGCTTCATGCCATCCGTGACGAGAGGCTTGCCTTCCTCATCATAAAGTACGTCGATGATGGCAGTTGCATTGGTAACGTGGATATTTTCGGCAATGACTGTATCGTGGAGTAAAGTGAAAAGCGTGCTGCGGTGAATGCCAAGACCGAAAAGATGCGGCGCTAAATCACCATACTTGATATCGAAAATAACTCGCCTTGACTTTATCTCTTTGCCGTATAGATGATAGATGGGGCTGGATGCTGCAATGGCAGCTTTATCGAGACCTAACTGGGCTAAAACGGCAAGCCCCGTGGGCTGCAACATCAAGCCCGCACCTAACGGTTTGGGGGCATCGAACTTTTCGTATATAGTGACGGCATGACCTGCGCGTTTCAAGAAAATGGAAGCAGCTAGTCCCGCTGTTCCTGCACCAATCACTGCAATTTTCAATGCGTTCACATTAGCATCCAGTTTTGTGAAGACTGCTTTCTGTGTCGCATTAGGTGCGTATATTGACAAGGCTTAAAATTGGATCTGATCCCGCCCTGCAGTATTACTTTTGAAAATCTCTAGGGTGGCTGTTCGAACTAGCAAATGTTGGCTGGGGAAGAGCTGATAAAGGACAATTACT
>JAIXZB010000177.1 GCA_027489915.1 Rickettsiales bacterium
AGATGCAGGGTGCGGTTCACCTGTGTTATCCCGTTCGTAATCCATCGTTGCGTCGTCAGCCGCGAATTATTATTTTTCTTCCAGCTATCTAATGCGAATCACGTGCCAACTAGTTTTTTCAATACAATACAATGCTTTAAAATAAACCGTCCAAGCAAAAGCAATCCTCACCCCTCTACACACACCTCTGCTCGGCAAAAATTTCCCCAAACAAAAAAACACTATGATTGCTTGGCGCGAAGCAACGCAGTTGCTATAGTACGATCATGATAAATAAAATCGGCTATCCAAAACCCATAACCCCCTCGCGCGTTGAATTAAAAAAACGCACAAGCGGGGTGTCTGGCACATCCTTCTCCTCACTACTCGATAGTATTGGCGAAGCAGGAGAAGTCGCAATGCCTGAACCTACAACCGCCGCCACACCTGTCATGGGTGCAGGCATGTTTCTTGGGCTGCAGGAAGTAAGTGAAGAAGAAATCGAGCGCAAACGCGCCCTCAAAAAAGGTAAAGCCGTTATAGATGTGCTCGACACGCTACGCGACGCAATGCTGGTAGGTACCTTATCTCCCTCCACCATACGCCAACTGGAATCTGCGGTTGCCGAACAACGTGCCACCAATATCGATCCACGTTTAGAAAGCATCATGCGCGATATCGAATTACGCGCCGCAGTCGAGCTCGCAAAGCTCGAAGCTGCAGGTGCACACACAACGAAAGATGCCTGATGTCAGCGACAAAAATCACCATCTCAGGGCAACAATGCAAAGCAGCACGCGCTGCTCTTAAATGGAATCCGCAAGACCTCGCTAGCCGCACCCGCATACACGTGCGCAAAATCGAAAAGTTCGAGCGCAATCAGGAAAAACTCCTCCGCCCCGAAAACGAAGAAATAGTCGAGGCCTTTTCCAAAAAAGGAGTCTCTTTTACCAAAGATGGCAAAGTACATACCAAACACGTAAGCAGCGCATCCGATGATAACGCAGCAAACTACATTGCAGTCGATGAATCTGGTGCAATAATAGACATAGCCTCTATCACCCAAGCCCCCTCCAGTGCAGAATTCAACGAAGCAACTGAAAAACAAAAGATAATCAAAAAATCCTAATCACGACAACCAACGGTTAATTCACGCTATACGTGTGCATAAACCCGCCAATAAGCTTGCTAGGCATTCAGGCACTGCCTAAATTTAAGCCTTGTTCAACCAGCAAGGAAACCGTCATGGCTAAAGTGAACACGCGCAAAAAAGCTCCCGCATCCACAGCCAAGAAAAAAACACCTCCTACAAAAAAAGCTGCTCCCAAAAAACCAATCGCTAAAAAAGCTGCGGCGAAAAAATCAGCTCCCAAAAAAACAATAGCAAAAAAACCTGTCGCTAAAAAGTTAGCAGCAAAAAAACCACTCCCTAAAAAAGCAGCAAAACCACTCTCTAAAAAAGCAGCAAAACTTGTGACAAAAAAAGCAGCGCCAAAAAAATCAATCGCATCCGCAAAACAGAGTAAAACAAAAGCCATTGCAAAGCCCGCAAAAAAACCTACATCTGCATCAGCTAAAAAATCGGTATTACCTGCGAAAGCAGCAAAACCGATTGTAGCACCTAAATCAACAGCACCAGCAAAGAAACCAATACAACCCATGACAAAAACAATAACGCCTGTAAAAGCAGCACCAGCCGCTCCCGTAAAACCCAAAAAACCTCTTGGTAGCTATAAACCCGTAGCACTCCCAGCTGGCTATAAGCCAAGCGAAAAAGAAGAATATATGAATGCACAACAGGTAGAGTATTTCCGCCAGAAGCTGCTTGCATGGCGCAAAGAACTCCTCGCCGAATCAAATGAAACACTCGAGCACCTGCACGAAGAGAATTGGCATCAGGCCGATATCGCCGACCGCGCATCGCTTGAAACTGAAGCAGGGGTCGAACTGCGCACACGCAACCGTTATCTCAAGCTCATCTCCAAAATCGATTCTGCCCTACGCCGTATCGAGCAAGGTGAATACGGGTATTGCGAAGAAACAGGTGAGCCTATTGGCCTCAAGCGCCTTGAAGCACGCCCTGTTGCCACCATGTCCATCGAAGCGCAAGAGCGCCACGAAAAGATGGAAAAACAATACACCGACGAAGATTAGTCGCAAAGCAAGCGTCTACTCCCATTTTAGCCTTGGTAAAACTATCAGGAGTGCTATGATGTAAGTGTGAACTGCTAACCGCTAATCGGCTGTCCGTATCCATGTTTTTACCCTCTAATATTACCCTAAAACTCGGTGATTCAGGCGATTTCGTAGCAGAGCTGCAGCGACGCTTAGCCGCGCGCGACCATCTCTCAAACGATATGATTACTTCGTTTTTCGATGGCGCAACCGTCACCGCCGTGCGCCAATTTCAGAGTGCGAACGGCATTAATGCCGATGGTGTTGCAGGCCCGGAAACCCTACGTAAGTTAAATGGCCTTACCAGCAGCAGCGGCGATACCACCTCAAGCCAGAACGATGACCAGCAGGCAAGCGGCATAACCCCCACCAATGCCCGCATCATGCAATTGCAGATGGAAGAAAAAATCATGCGCGATCAGGAAATACTGCGCGCCGAACTCGAACAGCAAGCCGTCACACTGCAGCATCAATTGCAAAAAGATGCCCCCATCCAGCAAATCGAAAAAAGCCAGCTACTCACAGAAACACAAAAGCAGCTGCCAGGCGTCGAAGCAGGGCGCGATCAGCATCTCTCCCGCGCAGCTGAACGTGCGGAAATGATCACAACCAATCTACAGCAACAACAGCAACCCCAAGCCTTCATCGACCGGCCCATCGCACAAACATTTCAAGCGCCGCAATCTCAGGCGCAAGAACAAAAACCCGAACAAGATATAGGTAGCCACAACCGTGGCCCCAACCTTGCACTCGGCCCCGATAAATCAGTAGAAAGAACACCCGAACGCGTAACCGAACGTCAGACAGAAAACCTGATTGAGCGTACTAAAGAACCAGCAAAACAACCCACCCTACCCAAAGAACAAACCACCGAACGCGCACCCGAACAATCCGTTGGCACCCCGAGCGCCGAACGTGCGCCTTTACGTGTCATGTCACCATCACAAGGTGTCGCACCCGATTTCAATCGTATCCGCGCCCAAATGGAATCGCGCTTGCCACCACATGTCATCGAAGAAGTAAAACAAGTCGGCGTTGTCATGATAGGTAACGGTGTGCGTGGCGGAGCAAGTGCCCCCAACGCAGGCGCCCCCGATCGCACCCCAGGCATGGAAGAAAAACAAGCCGCAGTCGGCGGTGGCCGCGGGATATAATTAACGCGTAAGCACCAGAATACTCCACTGCCCCACGCGCAGTTTGCGTTTCAGATACAACCCTTGCATACGGTGCGCCGCAAGCACCATCCCTTCCTGATGATGCAGCAATCCCGATAAGACAAGCACACCATCACGCGCCAGATGAGCTGCCGCCGCAGGAGCCATACGCATCAAAGGCCGCGCCAATATATTTGCCACCAGCAAATCATACGGCGCATAGATGCGCGCCTGCCGATGCTTGTAGCCATTGCCCACCTCAGCGCGCACAAATCTAGTCGCCCGGTTCATCGCCACATGCCTGCGCGCCACCCGCACCGCCACCGCATCATTATCAATCGCCATCACAGGCCGCTTCGTCAGCATATGCATGCCAAGCGCCAGAATAGCCGTGCCACATCCCATATCCATCATACGCGTAAATCTGCGCTGTTTGCACAGCGCCTCAATCGCGCGCAAACACCCCTCGGTGGTTCCATGTTCACCCGTGCCAAACGCTGCCGATGCATCAATACGTAAGCGAATCGCAGCAGCAGGTGCTGCCTCCTGCAAATGCGACCCAGCAACGTAAAACCTGCCAATCGTGAGTGGCGGAAAATTTTGCGCCACCTTCGCTTCCCAGTCTGTCGCCTCAAGCGGCACAATCTCTAAAGAGAATTCTCTTCCCACCTGCTGCCCAAAACGCGCAATACGCGTGCACAGTTCCTCTTCCGCATCCACATCATACACCGCCGTGAAAACCGTATCCGCCCCGCGCAGCACCCGCGCAGTCGATGAAGCTAAATCCTCTGAAATCAACTCAAGCGTCGCGGCCGATTCAGCATCCGTCACACACTGCATCACACGCGGGTTAGCATCCTGCTCAAACGGATTTTTCATGCGTCATCCCGCGTCATCATCGCCCGCCATTCTTCTTCACTTAGCACCTTCACCCCCATGGCCTCCGCCTTCGTGCGCTTGCTACCCGCATCCGCACCCGCAATCAAAAAATCTGTCTTGCCCGAAACGCTCGATGCCACTTTCGCGCCCAGCATTTCTGCCTGCGCCTTCGCCTCATCGCGCGTCATCGATTCTAAGCTCCCCGTAAACACCACAATTTTCCCTACAACAGGCGAATCCACCACACGCTGTATCTCAGGCAGCAGCGTAATATGCGTCATCAATTCAGCCACAAACGTCGCATTATGTGGCTCATGAAAAAACTGCACCAGCGCATGAGCCACTTTCGGGCCAATCCCATCAATCGTCATCAGTTCCGCCCATTCAGGCGACTGTGCATCCTGTGCAGCAATCATGGCGCGCTGAAGCGATTCCATACTGGTATAATGCCGCGCCAAGAGCTTCGCCGTTTCCTGCCCGATATGGCGAATACCAAGCCCAAACAACACCCGCGAAAGCGGCTGCGCACGCGCCTTATCAATCGCCGCAAATAAATTCGCCACTGATTTTTCCTTCCACCCCTCGCGAAACCGCAGTTTCGTAAGGCTCGCATTATCACGCGCTTCAAGAGTAAAAATATCAACCGGCGTTTTCACCAGCCCTTCTTCAAAAAAGCTCTGTAAGTTGCGCTCGCCTAACCCCTCAATATCAAACGCATCCCGCGCCACAAAATGCTTCAACCGTTCTAACGCCTGCGCAGCACACACGAGCCCGCCCGTGCAGCGCACCACCACCTCGCCCTCTTCGCGCGCCACTTCACTCTCGCACACAGGGCAACGCTTGGGGAAAACATATGCCGCCGCACCCTCAGGTCGCAGCGCATGCAATACTTCCACCACCTGCGGAATCACATCCCCCGCGCGCTGCACCAGCACCGTATCTCCCACGCGAATATCCTTGCGGGCAATTTCATCTGCATTATGCAGCGTTGCGTTGCTCACCACCACACCGCCCACCGTCACCGGTGTCAGGCGCGCAACCGGTGTTAGTGCTCCTGTGCGCCCCACCTGAATATCAATCGCTTCAATCACCGTCTGCGCACGTTCCGCAGGAAATTTATGCGCCACCGCCCAGCGCGGCGCACGCGCCACGAACCCCAAACGCTGCTGCAAATCAAGGCGGTTTACCTTATACACCACCCCATCAATATCGTAATCAAGCTGCGCACGTTTGGCTTCAATATCACCGTAATATGCAAGCACAGCATCCAGTGAATCCACACAACGCATCGCGTCATTAATCAAAAAACCAAGCGCAGCAAGGTGCTTCACCGTATCAAACTGTGTCTGAGCCGTAAGCTGAGACATCTCACCCCACGCATACACAAAATAACTCAAATTCCGTGATGCCGTAACAGACGCATCCAGCTGACGAAGCGATCCTGCCGCCGCATTGCGCGGGTTTGCAAACACAGGCTCGCCCGCATGCATCCGCACTACATTCAACGCCGCAAAATCTTCCTTGCGCATGAACACTTCACCGCGCACTTCCAGCACATCCGGTGCATGCGAAAGCAGGTG
>JAIXZB010000010.1 GCA_027489915.1 Rickettsiales bacterium
TAATTCTATCCTGCTCTAGCGTCTGCGTTACGCACTTCTACAGAGTGCTTAAAAAATCCGATGCGCGTCACACGTTCTTAAACAGTATAGCACAATTCGTGCCACGCGCATCTACTTATGCATTAAGCGAGATAAGAGAGTCATTACTCGCCCCACGCGATCTGCTCGATTGCAAAAGCGCAGGTTCGGGAATGTACGTCACCTTACCGTCTCGAAGGCTGGTGTAGCGGGTAATATATTGACCACTCACATCCTTATAAATACTAAATCGCATATCACTCACGGCATACGTATCTTTAAAATAAGACTGTGCAGCCTTCACTACTTGTTCATAGCGGCGTTCATCTATCGCCTCTACTTTTACATCACCGCCAGAAGTTCTGGGCCCACTCTGTGATTGTTGAACTTGTTTTTGTATCACAGGGAAATCCGCGCCCTTAGCCCCTGGCAGGGTTGGCAACTGAATGCCTTTGCTAAGATTGATTTCCATTGTCGTCGCTCCTTCAATGCCCTGTTGCCATCCGGTCTTTTGGGGGTGATTCCCTTAAGGAACCACCCCCGCTCTCCTTGCGGAGAAAAGACCGTTTAGGCTGCTTTCAGCTTACGAGATAAGCTTGAGCAGGTTCTGTGGCAACTGGTTGGCCTGAGCAAGTACCGCAATACCTGCCTGCAGCTGAACCTGAGCTGTCGCATACGCTGTCGATTCAGCGGTCACATCCGTGTCAAGAAGCGTGCCACGTGCAGCATCTTGGTTCTGGATAGACGTTTGAACGTTCGCAGCAGCAAAGTCGAATCGTGACTGAAGCGCACCCACCGAAGCCCTAATCGCGGTCACGGTGTTAAGAGCAAAGTCAACAGATGAACCTGCAGCAACGGCACCCGCCTGCGTAGCAATCGAAAGTGACTGACCAAGGAACAAGCGCCCTGTGTCAACACCATCAATTTTCACACCCAGCGAATCCGCTGCTGTACTACCAACTTGGAAGCTCAAGCGCGAGCTCTTCGAATCGATACCAAAGCTCGTCTTAAGTGCAGCTGCTATTGCATCGGCACCAGCCTGCGTCGAAAGATCGAAAGCAGTGGTTGCCGAAGTGGTAATACCAGAACCAGCAGTTTGAATAGTAAGAGCCTTATTCGGATTCGAAAGGTTCTGCAGTGTAATTGAAGTGTTGGTAGCTATCTGGTTACCAATACCTGCATAACTTACATAGGTTTCACCGTTAATCTGAGCAGTGAAGGTCGCATCCGTTCCACCATTGGTTGGAGCAGTGATACGAATATCTTCAATGTTCACATTGGTAAAGCTATCCGACCGCAAGTTTGCAGTCACACCAGTCAGGTTACCCACTTGAACACCAGCAGCGTTCACAGTAGCACCGTTCTGGAATGAGAGAACGTCACGGTTTTGAGTAAAGGTGATACCCGAAAGCGCATCGTTGATTTGGTTCACATAACCATCAACTTGCGCTTGCGTTGTAAAGGCAGTAACCGCACCACCAGCAATCACCAACTGGAACGAACCGCCTGCAGCGTTGTTATACTGGTCAGCACCGTTCAGCGTCAGCGTAACCGCAGTAGCAGATACGAGGGCTGGTGTAGTAGTGGTTGTATAAGTAATGTCACCAACTTTAAGTGAGAAGTTAGCGGTGTTGGCAGTTGCAGGGTTTAACACACCCACAATTTTACCAAGCTTACCTTCACCAAGTTTGCCAACAAAATCTGCGTTGTTGCGAATACCAGTACCCGCAGTGTTGGTTGCAGTGATAATACCATCACCAGCAGTAGCAGCCGTTGTCCCCGCTCCACGCAGAATACTTCCAGTGGTCGTACCAAGGGCAGCTACCTGACCTTGAGCAAGACCATCCAGAGTACCAGCCGTTGCAATGGTTCTGTTCGCAGCCGAACCCGCAGTAATGTTGGCACCGGTTGTTACAGAAGCACCAAGCACATACGCAGCACCAAGCTGACCACCGCCCCATGTAGCAGTTACGTTACCACCCGCAGCGTTGAAGCGAAGGTTGGCAAGACGAGCATCTTTACTGGTGTTAAGGAACTGAGCCAGGTTAAGCCCTGTTTCCACGTTGGATGCACCAATCGAAACCTTACCAATTGCTGCAGTGGTTCCAGGAGCAGAAGAAGTGAACTGAACCGTAACACCATTAATAACAACTTGGTCACCGTTAGCTGCGTTACCTGCAGCAACCGCAATAACGTTACCTGCAGTCGTTGAAACAGTGTTTGCCAAAGTATTGTTAGTATTAGTGCCCACAGCCTTCGAACCAGAAAGCGCGCCACTGAGCAAATTCAGCGAGCTGAACTTGGTGTTAGCAGAAATACGGTTAATCTCGTCTGAAAGCGCTTGGAATTCTTGGTTGAGGAATGAACGCTCCGTGTCCGATAACTGACCCGAAGACGATTGTACAGTCAGCGCTTTCTGACGTTGCAGAATATCTACAACTTGGCTCAACGCACCATCAGCAACCTGCAGAAGGCTCGAACCTTGGTTAGTGTTAAGCAATGCTTGCTTCAGGGTCGAAACGCTGGTGCGCAACACGGTACCTACCGAGAGAGCAGCTACGTCATCCGAAGCTTTAACAATACGTTGACCGCTCGATAAACGAGCAATCGATGAACCAGCCTTATCCGACGCACGGCTAATATTAGACTGTGCTGAATACGACGCAATATTGGTGTTAATTGAACTAATACCCATGATAGGCTCCTACTTGGACTGTTAAACTCAGGGCTACATGCCCACTTATGCACCGCCGAAACTACAACATCATGTCATAGGGAAAATCGGCTGCACATATAACCATTACCAGCAACTTCTTAAGAAACCGTTAATGGCCTCACTTTTTTTGCTTCGCCTTATAAATCAACGACTTATTTTAGCTCCGCAAGGACAACGCACAAGCAAATTGCTAACACTTTGCCACTTACCCACAAAACTAGCATAAAATAGTTACAAAGTCAGCAGTCAAAATAGTGTGACAAGCAAGTATTCCACAAAAAATCAGCAAGTCGTTGCAGCAATGTCACGCAAAATACTTAGGCATCACCCACAAGTGCGCGCAACCTTGCCTCGCGCATCCACCCCACTTCCGCATAAATCTTAAGCGAAAACTCAGCCTCCGCCAAATGATCCATAAAGCGCGAAAGCCCCTGCACTACACGCACCAATTCCTCTTCTTCCAAAATTGCTTTTGCTTCAAAACACGTCGCCATCAGCGCCAACTTCAGTGTTGCAAATCGCACCCCAATAATCGTTGCGCGCTCCACCATGTCACTGCCCAACCCAGCAAACGGAAATAAGCCAATCGAAAGCTGTCCCTCCAACCATCGCGCCATAATCGGTGCATAATGCGCAGCACATTGCTCGCGCCAAAATGCGACCATCTGCAAATAACGCGCACCCATGTCATTACCCACTTGCACATTAAGCGTCTGCCAATCAAGCGTCACATCCAACGCACGCGCCATGCATTCCACCGTTTGCATCAAACGCGGCCTACTGGTCACTTTTGACGCACCAATCAGCCCTTGTAATGCATTCAGCACATGCACAGGGTCTGCAGCGTTTGCTTCTGGCGCAGGCAGCCTTCCATCCGCACTACGTAAATAAAAAGGCACCGCTGCATTCCATTGCGCCTCAGGCAACATCGCAAGCGATCGCGCGACCGATGCAATCTGGGCCATGCTACGCTCAGGTTGCGAAGCATTACCACGCACATGCGCCAAAAACGCCGCATGCACCGATTCCATCTCCTCACCAACAAGCCCCTCATGGGCATACTCTTTCAATGAGTGGGGTAACCTGCTAACCGCCCCCTCCACCGCCTCGCACGGCGCCTCCATCGAAAGTGTCAAACGCGCAATCTCAGGGCAGGCCATACTCGCCGTCATCAAGCTGTGCCCCCCCACCGATCGGGTTGCACGCGGGAAGAAATGGCATGCATCTCCAAGCATTCTGTCGCCATACGCCTTATGAATCCCACACCAGCCATTATCAAACTTCACACAGAAATCCGTTTCGGCATCACGCTTCATTATAAATTCCGCTTCACCGCTGCTCACCGCATCCAGAAGCTCCGGCGCTTCTTCTTTATAAAGTGCAACTGTCTGTGCACCCAGTTGCATACCCCAGCCTTTACAGCACGTATCCGCGCATGCATCTCCCAGACACGAGAATTGTGCCATCACACGCGTCTGTTTCACAGGAATCATAAAACACCCCAAAATAAAAAAGCGCTGCAAGAATACCCTGCAACGCTTTTTCTACCAATGAATTTCGTGCAACTAAATCGAAATCGGCTGGCGAATCTGATATTTCGAATTGTGAAACACATACTGAACAGCGCTCTTGGTGCGGACATTCATAATAAGTGGCGCACGTGTATTTGCGGACATCCGCACAAACGAACCATCGCGGTACACCGTCACCATCAGCATCATGGCAATGTTCTCAATCGACATATCAAGCTCTGCGCATGCCTGATCAACATCTGCGCGGTCAATCATCGGGTTGTCAATATCGAGCGGCAGTACCACAAAGGAAAGCCCCACATCCTCAACCGATTGCAACAACTTAAACCGCGCCAGCTTCTCACTCGGAAGCGATGTAAGGCAAAACTGCAATTTATCGGGCATGCCAAGCAAGCCGTTGGGAAACGTAATTGGGTTCTTACGGCTCAGCGTAATCTTACCAAACCGCGTATCAAGTACTTCGGTTTCGGGTAAGTCGGTAGCGGCGGTCTGGCTCAGAATGGCTGGGCCTGTACCCGTCATAGCATACTCCTGTGTCAACATAGTCCCTCCCTTGGAACGTTTTGTGCTGTTTATAAGCCCACCCGAAATCCAAAGAAGAAGAATTCTACTTTAGCACAGATAGGGTTGGTTGCAACTCTCTTGGCCCATGCTTTGCGCATTTTTGGGCATTTTTTTGAAGCGCTTAAAGAACGCTTGCATTTAGAAAAAATCATATCCCCCGTTTACAAATAATCCGATAGCTTCAACTGCACCAAACGGGCAAACACCTGATAGCTAGCCTGCAAGGTCGCCTGATCTGCCGCCGCTTTGCTGCTCGCTGCGACAATATCTGTTTTGGAAACCTGCTCCGTAATACCTGTCCAGTACAATTTCAGCTGCGCCTGACGATCCGTAACTTGCTCAACGTTAATGATAGTCGCATTCACGCGCCCTTGCGCAGCCGTCAACTGATCCAGCGATTTCTGCATCATGGTAATCGCTGCCTGCATGCCCGTATCACTGTTGCTGGTGTATGCATCAATCGACATATTCACCGCAGCAAACAACGACTGAAACGCTTCATCATCCCCACGCACTGGGAAGGGAATATCAACATCATCATCAATACGACTTATAGTACTAACATCCGAGCCCTTATAATACTCCGTGTCAGGAACACCATATTCTACGTTTGGCACAGGAACGTTTGGCACGGGCTTATCATCCGTCGCCGTTCCCCCAAATAAAAACCGCCCCTCAAATGTCACATTCATCGAATCAGCAACGCCCTGAAGCTTGTTTTTTATCTGCGCCACAAAATCTAAGTTCTGCTCCGTTGCAGGGTTGCGTGCTGCCACCATCAAATCTTCAATCGCATCCGAAATCTCTATAATTGAATCAAGCGATTTACTTGCTGTTTGCAAACGCGCCGTCGTAATCTGATTATTATCCGAATAAATCTGCACACGTGCAATCTTCGACTCAAGCCCAACAAACTGCTCAACCTGACCATTAAGACCCTTAAAATCATTTGCCTTAAGCCCACTCGAAATCTGGCGCTGCAGATTATATAGACTCGTCTGCGTCGTGCCCATGTCACGCATGGTCGAGTTAAATAACGAGGCATTACTGATACGCTGAATAGCCATGCTTTATCTCCCTAAATAAGACCTAAAAGATCTTCGTATAATTCATCCGCAACCTTAATAAGTTTTGCCGATGCCGTGTAGGCGTTCTGATAAATAATCGTGTTCGCAAGCTCCTCATCCAGATTAACGCCAGTGATAGAATTGAGTCTGGTCTTAAACCCGTTATAAAGTGTTTCCGTATTGCTATAATTCGCCTCAGCAGCCGATGCTTTTGAAGCAGTATAACCAAGAAATTCTGCAAGATAATCCGTCAAACTTATCGAGCTGATGGGCAATCCACCCGCCGCATCAAAAGAGAGAGGATTATTGGCAATATCCGCAAGCGATTGCACCAGAGCATTATCGCCACTGTAACGCACATACGTGTATTGACGTGCAATATCAGGATCACTGGATTGGCGACTCAGGATCAATTTACCCGTAGCAAGTAAATTAGGATTATCTGCAATACGTTTCTCAAGTGCCATCGAAATCGCACTACCTTCAACCGTGTCACCCTGCGGTGTAAGCTTATTGCTGGCAAAGAAATTATTTAATTCAAAATAATGCGAAAATCCGCGACCAGTGCCCACTTCCGGAGGATTTACAAGGCTGGTTCCCATTTGCTTGCTATCAAGCGAATCAATCGCCAGCATATAATCCGCATTGTTAGTGATAAGCTTCAAATAGCCTGGCTGATCAATATAAACGCCATCTTTTTTCTGAATCTCAACACCATTTTCATCTACCAAAATAGCACGCGCAATCTCCTGCGAACTGTATGGCAATACACGTGTTCCTCCTCCTGAAACGCTATCGGGCGAAAATCTATCATTCTGCAAATTTTTTGTATTATTAGGCACGCGGTAACTGATGGCCGATGTAATCAAATTCCCATCCGCATCAATAACCCCCACATTCACCGAAATATCATAATATGCCGATCCTGGAGATGCATTAAGATCTGCAGTAAAAGTACCTTTTTGTGTTGTCCTACGTTTTTCGCCACCCTGCAATACATCATACTGTGGAATCGCCTCAACACCTGCCTGGTTTACCGTTTGCGTCGCAAGCGGGGGCGTTGCAATCTCAAACGTTACATCATTCCCAACCACCGACTTAACCTTAAAATATCCTACGTAGTTCGATGAAGCAATCCCGCCAATCAGCGGTGGCAATGTACCCGGGTCGGAAAGATAAATCATATCACCCGCACCCGGTAAATCTGTCCCTGTTAGACGTACCGTAACATCAAGAATACCAGCATTAGTTTGATAGGTATTTGCTGAATCCAACGCAAAACGGCGCGAGTTTGTCGATACGTTAGTAATATTAGTTGCTGTATCATCGGTAACAGTCACGCCAGTTACAAAAAACTGCGATGCACCATTGGTCAAATTCTCAAGGTCAAAATCAAAATTGAACGTAGGTGGCAACGCATTAGGCAACTGATAATTATTGCTGGTAAGGGTAATGCTATTTAACCCACCTACATGTGCCTTTGGCTGGGGCGCACCGTAATGGTAATTAAACTCATCAATGATACTTTGAACCGTTGGCTTTCCCTCACCCACACCACTATTTAAGCGCGTCAGATCAATCGTAAGCGGTCGTATCCCCGTGTAAGTCTCATCCACATAACCCGCTTGAATCGGATCCCCCGTTGGCCCAAGCACCGCAATCCGCACAGAACCACTCCAATCCGAGCTGCTGGTTCCCTTCACAAGACGCGTCCCTTGATAAGACGAAGGCGCAGGAAATCCAACACCCTGATTATGGACACGGTTC
This sequence comes from Rickettsiales bacterium, assembly GCA_027489915.1. GTDB lineage: Bacteria > Pseudomonadota > Alphaproteobacteria > Rickettsiales > UBA3002 > JAIXZB01. The sequence goes on from JAIXZB010000010.1 coordinate 7,665, forward strand.
ACCTCATCACGAAGACGCGAGCTAAACATATCAAGCTGCTTCAGAATTTCTGGCAGCACATCATCGCGCACTTCTTGCAACCCCTTAAGCTTACCACCCATAAGCTTTGTCGTCACCTCACCCGGCCTACCCGAAGTAATAAGCACTTGCGGTTGGCCAACCACCCTACCAGAATTATCAATGGTATTAACCACCATCTGTTTAGCAGGATCACCATTGATATACGATTCAAGCGCTGTACGCGGCTCAAATACTATCTCGTGACGGTTACCATCCACCAAGCCAACGCCGTTAGCCGTGTACACATTCACCCGTCCATCATCATCATAAAATGTATTGAGATCCGCATATTCCGAGAGCTTATTGAGCGCAATATCACGCTCATCAAGCAGCCCAGCCGTCGATTGCCCAAGCGCCGCTGCACGCGTAATCGATGCATTCAAATTATCAAGTTTACGCATCAGCGCATTCATTTCCGTCACCGCCGCCTTCATGTCCGATTCAGCCTGAAACTGTAAATCATGCATGTTGGTAGCAAGCTCGGATAATTCCCTCGCCAGCGTTTTCGAAGACTCAACCACGTTAGAGCGGAACGATGTGCGCTCAGGTGTTTCCGCAAGCGCTTGCAGTGAGCGGAAAAAGTTCGTTACATATTCATCCATACTATTCGTGCTACCAGGTTCTCCGAGAAACACCTGAACACGGCTGGCATAATCATCAAGCACAGCAGCACTGTTCATCTGCGAGCCGTTTTCATACACCGCACGTTGCAAATACTTATCAACCTTGCGAATCACCTCATCAAAACGCACACCACTGCCAATGCCCTCAACCACCTGAGAGCTTTGGCCAATTGATTGGCGCGAATAGCCTTCCGTATTCACGTTCGCAATATTCTGCGATAGCACCGAAATCGCCTGCTGATTAATGCGAAGCGCAGAAAGGCTATTATTTATGACAAGACCAATCGACATGAATCTGCCCTATATCTGCTGGTTCAAGGAAATAGACATCCCGCCTTGTGGCGAAGAAGCAGTAACCCCAAGTTTCGTGTAAGCACCCGTCGATTGCTGCTCTGCAAGCGTATCAAGCACAGCCGTAACCACACGCTGATTCACCGCCTTGGCAACCGCAACCAGTGCAACATTGCGCTGCAATGCCGTGTTAAAATCTAGAATCGTTTCACGAAGCTCTAAACGCTCCGCATCCGAAATCTGCTCAAGCAGCTCAGGTTGCGTATCAATTAATTTCTTTTGCGCCTCCAGCACCTGTGTCAGGGCAATTTTTTCTGGCTGTAATTCACCTGCTCGCACAATCTGCATAGCATCAAGGTAAGCAATTTCTTCATTCAAAAGCTCTGTTAAACGCGCCGTAACATCAATCATCTCACCAATCGGCAAGGCATCAAAATTATGCACCTCAGGCAACTGCGGAATTCTACTCATGGCCAACCTCCTGCATACGAATCATTTCGCGCTTCACATGATCTGCAACGCCAATACCACCAGAGCGCGCAATCAAATTCCCATATTCCGTAACGAGCATCGAATTATAGACTTCCTCAGCATCGCCACCGCCAAATTCAGAATTGGTTTTCACGGTCGAAAACATGTTCTCCATCATCTGCGCAATAAACTGCGCCTCAAATGCCTCTGCCGTGGCATCCACTTTCGATAAATCCGTTCCACGTGCACCAAGCTTCGTTCTGCGCATCGACTCAATGCGCGAATCTGTCACTGCCATTTTCATATCGCCTCCAGGAGCTGATGATAGTGCGTCCATGCCCTACCTCGTTTCAATGTCGGCTTGCAGCGCGCCTGCAGCCTTGATGGTTTGTAAAATCGTAATCAAATCCCGTGGGCTCACACCAAGCGAGTTCAGGCCAGCAACCAAATCTTTAAGCGTTGCACCCTCTTCTAACACCGCAATCTTGTTACCCGAGCCCTCATCCACCGTCACATCCGAACGTGGCACAACCACTGTCTGCGCACCTTCGGGAGCAAACGGATTAGGCTGCGATACTTGTGGATTCTCTTCCACCTTCACAACCAGGTTTCCTTGCGCCACCGCAACGGTCGAAATACGCACATTATCACCCATCACCACCGTACCCGTTGCCTCATCAATTACAATACGCGCAGGCTGATCTGTGGTCACAGGCAATGTTTCAATATCCGCAAGTAAGCTCACCACATCGCCCTGATACGCCGTAGGCACCGTCACCGAAATCGTGCCGGGGTCTTCCACACGACTCACACCAGGCCCCACCTGCTGATTAATAGCCTCTGCAATGTTGCGCGCTGTCGTCACATCAGGGTTACGCAGCGCCAAACGTACCGAAGCCATATCATTCAGTTTGAAATCAATCTCACGCTCAACAATCGCACCATTCGCAATAAAACCATTCGTCGGCACCCCCTTTGTAATACTCGATCCCGACTGCCCCGAAGCTTCAAAGCCACCAATTGTAATCGGACCCTGCGCCACTGCATATACATTGCTATCCGCACCATAAAGTGGGGTCGCAAGCAACGTTCCACCCATTAGGCTTTTGGCATCCCCCATCGCACTGATGTTAATATCCATCGTACTGCCTGCACGGGCAAACCCAGGCAACCGCGCCGTCACCGTTACTGCCGCCACGTTCTTCGATTTAAGCTGTAAGCCGCGGGTGTTCACCCCTTGGCGCTCCAAAAACGCAATCAAGCTTTGCTCGGTAAAGGCGTTATTTTGCAGTTTATCTCCGGTACCATTCAGGCCCACAACGAGGCCGTAACCCAGCACCATATTGTCGCGCACACCCTCAAACGCCACCACATCTTTGATACGCGCAGCATGCGCCTGAACTGGTAAAAATACAGCCGCCGCAAGCGCCATAGCCACCATAAGATGCAGGGTGCGATTCACCTGTGTTAGCCCTTTCGTAATCCATCGTTGCA
>JAIXZB010000079.1 GCA_027489915.1 Rickettsiales bacterium
CCTTGGTGTACTTTGAAGCGGAAAAAACAGAAGCTGCTGTGGTTGGGCTAAGCCCAATCCTCGCATAAATCATTTGAAAAGGGCGGCTTTTGGTCGCCCTTTTTTATTGTAATGTCATGTGTTTGTCACAGAACTGTCATAGTTCGTGAGTAGTATGAGGGTATGAATCATGCCTCTATAGTCATTCCTAATTCTTTGCAGGCCGCGCTTTGGGCGGTGAAGGCAGACGTCCATGAGGATGCAAGTGAGGCGGGTAAGCGCGAGTTGTCGGCGCGTATTTCCCAGGAGATTGCAATACTTGATGCGGCGATGAGTGGGCTACGTACGCAATATGGCCCTGCAGCGGATGAGGCAATTGCACAAATGCGCATAGACCAAGGTGCGCTGCTTGGTAGCTTGATGCAGGTGCAGCATGCGAAACACCCACGCGAATTGCAGGCGATTCGTGGAGCGGTGGATACGGCGATTCGGCACAGCACTGAAACGCGCAATAGTGCAGCAGCAAGCTGTGAAGGGCCAAGTGTTGCGGCAAAGACTTTGGCAAAGGCGGTGGTTGTCGCACCGATTGCTGGTTCGGTTTCGGCGAAGTTTATGGGTAAATTCATGGGTGCGGGCGAGTACCGTGAAGCGCTGTCGATGTTGGCGCAACGAGGACGCGTGTTGCTGGATGGGTTTGCTGCGCATATTGAGCAGCAAGTGGCGCTGGCTGAAAAACACGCGGTGGATATTGGGCGTTCGCAGCAAGCGCAGGCAACGTTGTTGCAACAGGCGCGCGAGGCGTTCGTGCAAGAAAAACCTGCTGAAGCAGCAAGCCATATTACGCAGGCGGCAACGCTTGGATTGCGGGATGCGGAACGCGTGCGGCAGGTGCATGATGATGCAGCCACCCGTAGGTTGGTGGAGCAGGCAGAGAGAAATAGCACCCATGCAGTGCGCCATGCGATTGACCAGATGCAGATTGATGCGCGCAGGGATTGCAGCAAAGAGGGCGGTAATGTTGCGCAGATTGACGCCTGTACGGTGCAGGGAACAGCTACACGCATTGATGTTCTGCGCTTGCAGATGGTGCGGATTCAGGTGCAGGTGGGTGAGAATGAAGACGCGGCAACCGAGCGCATGAACCGTATATTACGCAGTGCTGCGCCGCAGGACGCACGGCAGCAGGAAGCGGGGCAGAGTGTGCCTAGAAACGTGGAAGATTTTAACCGCATATTGCGCGGTGAGCCTGCGGGTAATGCCAGCGTGCGGTTGGAAGTGCAAAACGTAACCGTGGTGAGTGTGACCTCGGCAAGACCTGAAACTACACCTGCCAATGATGCAGGCGCTGCGCCACAGCCTACGCGGCATGTGATGGGGCCACGTTAGTTTACTTCAATTTTACCTTCTGGCCTTTTTGTAGCTCGCTTGCGGACTTGAGTTGGCCGCAGGCGGCCATGATGTCTTCGCCGCGGGTTTTGCGGATGGGGGTGGTGATGCCAGCTTCTTGCAGGATGCGGCGGAAGGCGTGGATGCGGTTATTACTTGAGCATTCATACGGTGCCCCCGGCCAAGGGTTGAAGGGGATGAGGTTCACTTTGCTTGGGATGTCTTTGAGCAGGCGCACGAGCTGGCGTGCATCGGCGTCGGAATCATTGACGCCTTTTAGCATGACATATTCAAACATGATGCGCTTGGCGTTGCTGAGTTCGGGGTAATTGCGGCAGGCGTTGAGTAATTGTTCGATGGGGTATTTGCGGTTGATGGGAACGATAACGTCGCGCAGTTCATCGGTGACGGCATGGAGTGAGATGGCGAGGGAGCAGCCTGCATCGTGGCCGAGTTTTTCGATGAGGGGAACCACGCCTGAGGTGGAGACGGTGATTTTGCGGCGTGAAAGCGCGAGGCCTTCATTGTCGCTTAGGATGTCGATGGCGCGCACGACATGGTCGTAGTTCATCAGCGGTTCGCCCATGCCCATGAAGACTATATTAGTTACCGCGCGATGCGCGTTAGAGGGGGCGAGTGAGGGTATTGCAGCGTTTCTCTTTTCAGCGTTTGGCGACACAACGGATTTATCGCGGGTCTCTAGGGGCAACCAATCGTTTAGGCCGTCTTTGGCGATCAGCATTTGGGTGATGATGTCGCCTGCGGTGAGGTTGCGTACTAAACGCTGGGTGCCAGTGTGGCAGAAGGTGCAAGACAATGTGCAGCCGACTTGGGAGGAGATACACAAGGTACCCCTATCTTCTTCGGGGATGTAGACGGTTTCGACTTCGTTTTTATCGTGGTAGGTGATGAGCCATTTGCGCGTTTCGTCGAACGAGATGAGGGATTTGGCGATGCCTGCGCGGCCAATGACATAGTGCTCGGCAAGTAGTTCGCGGGTGGTTTTAGCGATGTTGGTCATATCGGCAAAATCGGTGGCGCCGCGTTTATACATCCATTGCCATACTTGCTGGGCATGCATACGCTTCAGGCCGATGGACTCGAATTCGCGCGCGAGATCTGCTCGGGTGGTGCCGACGAGGTTGCGTTTGCCAGAACCATCATCGATTTCGGCGGGGCGCTCGGGTTGTTTTTCTATGACTGGATGTAACATCAGCGTGCTTCTGTGAGGAGTGTGTAGCCCTCATTATCGTTACGAATGGTGAGAGGCAAGCCGATTAGCTGCTCGCATTTGCTGCGCAGCCGGTAGATGTGGGTTTGCAGGGTGTGGCTGTCGATGGTTTCATCGTAGGCCCAGATTTCGGAAAGTAGGGATTCCTGAGTGCAGGGGGTGCCTTGATTGCTTGCGAGCATCCATAAGAGGGCGCATTCTTTATCGGTGAGTTCGAGCGCCTTGTGGGTTGCATGCAAGCAGGCTTTGCGGGTGGGGGAGAGTTGCCAGCCCGCGCCGAGGTATAGGGGACGCTGCGCCCAAGCATGCAGTGCGGAATCGAGCGCTGCGGCTATGGTGTGCAATGTAGTAGGGGCGGGGATTTTGAATAATGTGGTGTCGCCTGTGCAAAGCGTAATATCGGGTGCGCTGAGGGTAAGTTGCCATGTGCTTTCGGCCAATGGGGCGGGGATGATGCCACGTGTTGCTGCGATGGTATGCAGTGTGTCGATGCAGGGGGTGACGGTGCTGCTGATGTGCAAGCTGGGTAGCATTATTGGTCGTCGCTCGGATTGGCGGCGGGCATGTCTATGGCATCGGTGCTATCGATGGGCACATCGATGGGGCTGATGCGCAGGGTGCGGCGATTTTCGAGCGGGCTTGAGAACAGGGTGACGGGGATGTTTTTTTCATCTTCGATGACAGGGCTTATGCTTACTGTTTCGGGGCCAGCATAATGCGGTTTTATGTGCGGTTGCCACGCAGATAACAGGAAGGCGGCGATGATGTTGATGCCGATGACCAAGGCAAGCAGAAAAAGGCTGTATAATGTATCGTGTGGTGCAGCGCTTGGCACTGGTTCGGGCTTGGGTTGCTGAGGTTGTGGCACGAGCAGCTGCATGGCAGGTTTTGCAGATGTGCTGGGCTTAGTTGGTGGGCTTGGGGGGGCAACCCAGAGTGGCGGGCGGCGAAAGGCCTTTGGCCGTATCGTTTCGGCTGCGGGTTTGGTTTGGGGTGTTGTGCCCGAGTTGCGTGCCACGTGAATCCCTTTGAAATTCAGGCCATACTGCCAGAAAACCTTGCCTTATGCAAGATTCTAAGCCAAAGGGCGTTGCGTTATGTGCAGTGCAAACGTATAATGTAGTTATGACAACTTCTATTGATTCTCGTTACAAGGCTGGGCTTGAGGCTATTGAGCAGCTTAAGCGCACCCAGCTTGACCCGAATGCGCATAATTATGCGGTGTGGTTTGCGGCGCTTAGCAAGGAACATCCAGATCTTGCCAAGGTGATTCATGATATTCAGACCCAAGGAGTGCCACTGACGCAGGAGCGCATGGATTTCTTGTTTTCGGCATATGTGGGCAATACGCAAGGTGCGATTGTGCATGAAACCGCATTGGCTGCGCGCCGCTTATTTGCTGAAGTGTTGATGGCGATTCAGCAATTTTCGGGCGCTTCGGGAGAAGTAGGTTCACAGATGAACGCAAGCCTAAGCGGGCTTGGTGCGGAACCGACGGTGGATGAGCTAAAAAATCTTGCTTCGGAGATTGTTAGGGGGGCTTCGCGCTTAAAGGAAAGCGGCGATGTGGTGCATAAGAAATTGAGTGAATCGCACAAGGAAATTGAGGGATTGCGCGAGCATTTGACCAAGGCAACGGAAGCTTCGGAAAAGGATTTCCTGACCAATCTCGATAACCGCAAAGCGTTTGAGCGCAAGCTTTATGAATCGATTGAGGGCACTAAGCGTGATCATTCATCGCTTGTGCTTTTGATGATTGATGTGGATCATTTCAAGGCGTTCAATGACCAGTTTGGCCATGTGATTGGTGATGAGGTGTTGAAAATTGTGGCACGAGCGCTGACTGATACGGTGAAGGGTATGGACACGGTTGCGCGCTATGGCGGTGAGGAATTTGCGGTGATATTGCCCAACACACCCATTGGTGGTGGCATGATTGTGGGTGAGGCGATTCGCAAAGCGATTGCGAGTAGAGAACTCAAGCGCCGTGATACGGGGCAGAATTATGGTGCGATTACGGTATCGGTTGGGGTGGCGAGCTATCACCCTGAGCATGATACGCTTGAGAGTTTTGTGCAGCGCGCGGACGCGGCGCTTTACCGTAGCAAGAATGCTGGGCGCAACCGCGTGACGCAAGAAGTGCTGGGTGGTTAAAGGGTGCCGCGCACCCCTGCAATGTTATGTGTTCAGAATAGAGCGGGTGATGAGGTAATCGAGTGATGCTTTGCCAGCACCTGCGATGGCGAGCCACGTGAAGATTACGAAATATGCTACTTCTTCGAAACCAAACAGGGTTTCTACGGAATCAATTTCACTCCATTTTGCGGAGATAATGGCAACCACCATAACGACCGAA